>JASLEW010000960.1 GCA_030150965.1 Thermoanaerobaculia bacterium
CCGGGGGCGGCCAGGTTGAGCCAGGCGCCGGCGCGGTCGAAGGCGCCGGCCCGGTCGCTGCCCGGGTAGGTCTCGAACACGATCTGCTGGCGGCTGTAGTCGAAGGTGACGTTGAAGCGCCGCAGGAGGCCGCCGCCGACGTTGCCGGCGATGTACCTGTCGCTGAAGGCGCCCTTGGTCTGGAGCGTCAGCTCGACGACCGGGTGCGGGATCTCCAGGCCGCCCAGCCGGAGGCTCCCGGCGCGGGCGAACTGCGCGCGCGCCGCGCCGCCCACTCCCCAACCCGAGACCCCTTCGAGCTTCGGCGCATAGCGGGCGCGCAGGCCATGCTCCTCGACGAAGGGGCCGAGCAGGTCGAGCGTGGAGCGGCTGCCGGTGTCGATGTCGAAGGCGCCGGCGATCCCGTCGATCGCCCCCTCGACCTCGGGGACGTGCTCGTTGAACTTGAACGGCACCACCACGCCGCTGCCGCGATAGGCAAAGGCGGACGGCAGGGTCAGCGTCAGCGTCCGGTGCTCGTAGTCGACGCGCACCACGAAGCGCTTGAACACCTCGTAGCCGATGAGGCCGTCCTGCGGCATCCCCTCCGCCGCGGCCAGGGCGCTGAAGTCGTAGACGGCGAAGACCTGGTTGCGCAGGGTGACGCCGCCGATCTCCAGCGTGTCGAGCCGGGTGAAGGCGACGTCGGTGGACTCCTCGCCGACGCCGTGGCCTTCGATCCTGCCCTGCGTCTCGACGCCGAGCGCGTGCGCCACCGGCGGGGTGACGATGTTGGCGCCGCCGGTATCGAGAAGGAAATGGAACGGCCCCCTGCCGTTGAGCCTGACCTCGACGTACAGATGGTTGTTGAGCAGCTGGAACGGCACGGTGGCGCTCGCGGCGCCGCCGGCGATGGTGAAGTCGGCGGCCGGCGGCGGCGGCAGGGCGAAGGCCGCCGCCGCGACCGGCTCGTTGGTGGCGACCGACTCCACGGTGACCACCTGGTCGTAGCGCTCCGTGCCGTTGGAGGTGCGCACGGTGAACGGCACCTTGAGGCCCTCCACCTCGCGGTAGTCCGAGAAGTAGGTGGTGAGGGTCTCCGCGCCGCCGGATTCGACCACGCGGTCGAACAGCGCGGTCGCGGCGTCCACCCAGAGCTCGAACGGCCGGCCGTCGCGCGGCGTGATGCGCAGCACGTCGAATTGCCGCGAGCCCTCGGCACGCCGGCCGAGGAGCTCGACCGTGGCCGGCCACCGCTCCGGGTACCAGTAGCCGAGCGCGCGGCGGTAGGCCTCGTCGGCCGCGGCGACGCGCTCCTCGACCGCCTCCTCCGCCCGCGGCTGGCCCGACGGGTCCTGGCTCCAGGCGGTCCTGCCGTCGAATCCCTGGCTCCCCCTGATCGGGCCGAGGGCGAAGCGGTCCACGTGGCGGCCGGTGAGGACGTCGCCGAGCGACTCGATGGTGCCGTCGAGGCCGCCGGCATGGAGGGTGCCCCGGGTGTGGCGGCTGGTGACGGCGTCCCACGCCTTGCCTCCCGCGGCCTCCTTGGCCCGCGCCAGGACCGCCGCGGCGTCGGCGGCGATATCGGCAGGGAAGGGGGAGGAGGACGGAGAGGAGGGAGAGGTGGGAGAGGCGGGGACGGACGAGGCGGCCGTCCGCGGTGCAGCGGCCGGGCCGGCCGGAGCCTGCAGGGCCGGCGCGGCGGCAGGCGCCGAGGCGGTGGCACCGAGCAGCAGGACGGCAAGAGCGGCGGCGAACGTGGAGCGCTGGGGCATGACTCTCCTCCGCAAGGCTCATCTCCCGGCACCAGGCCGGCGGGAGCTCCTGCACCAGAGACGAAGAGCTGGCGGGATTGTTTCAGCCGTGCCTGGCGCGGGCGAAAAGACGGAAGAAGTTGTCGCTGGTCTCCCGGGCGACCTCGGCGGCGGTCCTGCCGGTCTCGGCGGCGAGGCGGGCGGCGACCTCGACCACGTAAGCCGGGCGGTTGGGCTGGCCGCGGTAGGGGATGGGGGCCAGGTAGGGGGTGTCGGTCTCCACCAGGGCGCGGCCGGCCGGCAGGATGGAAAGCACCTCGCGCACGTTGTCCGCCTTGGGGAAGGTGATCATGCCCGAGAGGCCGAGGTAGAAGCCCCGGGCCACGAGGTCCTGCGCCATGGCGAGGCCGCCGGCGAAGGAGTGGAAGTCGCCGGTCAAGGCGGCGAAGGCGGGCTCGTGGACGAGCGCCAGCATCGCCTCGTTGCTGTCGCGGTTGTGGACCACGACCGGCAGGCCGAGGTCGATCGCCAGCCGCCACTGCTCGCGCAGCACCGCCTCCTGCACCTCCCGCGGCGCATGGTGGTAGTAGAAATCGAGGCCGCACTCCCCCACCGCCACCGCCCTGGGGTCGGCAAGGAGGGCGGCCAACCGTTCGCCGTCGCCGTCCCGCCAGCTCGCGGCGTCGTGCGGATGAACGCCCAGGGCGCACCAGACGTCGGGGTGACGGTGGCAGAGGGCGAGGATCTCCTCGCCCTGGTCGAGGCGGATCGCCGGCACCAGGAAACCGCGCACGCCGCGCTCGCGCGCCGCGTCCAGGGCGCGCTCGCGCTCGTCCGGGCGCAGGCTCTGAAGGTGGCAGTGCGAATCGACGAGCCCGGCCGCACGGCCTTCGGCAGCAGCACCATCTTCAGAGCCAGCAGAGCCAGCAGAGCCAGCGGAGCCGGCGGCTCCCGGCGGCGGTGGCGCGGACGGTGTGGAGGGCGCCGCGCCCTGGCTCATCGCACCTCGGTGCCGGCCGGCACCGGCTGCGCCGGGTGCAGCAGGACCGGCTGGCCGCCGGCCGAGGCGGCGAGCACCATGCCCTGGGACTCGACGCCCATCAGGCTCGCGGGCTGGAGGTTCGCGACCACCACCACCTGCTTGCCGACCAGCTCCTCCGGCCGGTAGGCCAGGGCGATGCCGGCGACGATCGTGCGGGTGGCCGCCCCCGGCTCGTCGGCCAGGGCGACCGTCAGCTTGAGGAGCTTCTTCGACTTCGGCACCGGCTCGGCGGCCAGGACGTTGGCCACCCGCAGCTGCACC
>JASLEW010000963.1 GCA_030150965.1 Thermoanaerobaculia bacterium
CGGCGGCCTCGGCATCGGCGGTGAGGCTGCGCGGCGGCGGCGATGGGTCGCGCCGCGCCGCCGGCCGGCCGGCCGGGCCGAGGGTGCCCGCGGCCAGGTCCAGCCAGGGGCCCTCCGGCCCCACCCAGCCGCGCGGCGCATAGCGCACCCAGAGATGGCCGGGCTCGGCCGGCCGCGGCACGAAGCGGAGCCCCGCCTCCGGGTCGTGGACGGGCCGGGCGGCGTGGGAGTGCGGAGGCATGGAGTGGCGGGCTCCACCAGGTGGTGGCGAAGACCGGATACGACCACAGTGCGCCGCCGGCCGCAAATCCGCCTCCGCCGTAGGCCCGGCCGCGCACGGCAGGGGAGGCCAGGGCGGACAGCCGGCCGCAGCGGCGAGACGCCGAGGCGTCTACTTGCGGCCGGCCGGCGCTGGCGCCGGAGTCGCCGTCTCCGCGTCTCCTCCGGCCGCTCCAACCACCGCGTCGGGCGCCAGGCCGCGCGCGGCGAGCATCCGCTGCACGTACTTGGCGAGGACATCGACCTCGAGGTTCACCCGGTCGCCGGGGACCAGGGCGCCGAGGGTGGTGACGGCGAGGGTGTGGGGGATCAGCGCCACCTCGAAGCGGCCGTCCGCCAGTGCGGCGACGGTGAGGCTGACGCCGTCCACGGTGACCGATCCCTTCTCCACCAGGTAGGGCGCGAGCGCCGACGGCAGGGAGAAGGCCAGGACGCGGTGTCCGGCCTGCTCCGCCTCCGCGCTCAGGTCACGGCGCGCCACCACCGAGGCCGTGCCGTCCACGTGGCCCTGGACCAGGTGGCCGCCCAGCGGGTCGCCGGCCCGCAGCGCCGGCTCCAGGTTGACCGCCGCGCCGTCGCGCAGGGCGCCGAGCGTGGTCCTGGCCAGGGTCTCGGGGGCCAGCTCGACCACGACCGTGGCGGCCTGGCGCTCGACCACCGTCAGGCAGACACCCGAGACCGCCAGGCTGGCGCCGAGGCCCAGGCCGGCGGCCAGGCCGGGGCTGACCGCGACCGCCAGGCGCACGCCGCCGCGGCCCGACGGCGCCGGTTCGCCGGCGACGGTGCCGCGCTCCTGGATGAGGCCGGTGAACATGCCGCTCCCGTCCGGCCCGGAGCTTCCGGGCCTCCCCCGCCGAGATCAGCCTATCGGCCTTCGCGGGCGCCCGTCCACCGTGCCGGCACGCTGCGGAGCTGCAACGCGGCCGGGGAAGGGCGGGACCGGCTACGGGTTATCCAGGTTCTCCAGCAGCCAGGCGCCCTGCGGCGGCAGCACCGAGCCGACCACCGCGGTGTGCAGAGAGACGGCGACGGCACTGCCGAAGCGGTCGGAGGCGCTGGCGGCCGTCGGGCGATAGGCGCCGTCGGGACGCCAGATCCCTGCCACGCGGTCGAACACGTAGACCGCGCCGCCCTGCGCGGCGGCAGGCCGCGAGGTGTCGGGAGCGCCGACCACCAGGGTGTCGAGGGAGAGGGCGACGGTGCTGCCGAAACCGGCGGCGCCGGCCGGTGCGGCGACGTCCTGTTCGTGGGTCCAGCCCTGCCGGGTGTGGATGAAGAGCGACACCACCTGGTTGAGCGGATCGGTCACCGCCGCCGTCTGGTTCGAGGCGGCCACCGCGGCACCGAAGCCGGCGCTCGCGCCGTGGAACGTTGCCGCGCGCGCCCAGGCCGCGCCGCCCTGGCGCTCGAAGAAGCCGGCCTCGTTCTCCCCGCCCACCACCACGGTCTGATGCGCCACCGCCACCGACCGGCCAAAGCCGTCGTTCATCGACGGCGCCTCCGCCTCCAGCACCGCCTGACGGGTCCAGGTGCTGCCGGTGCGCGCGAAGACGAAGGCCGCACCGGGGACGCTGCCGTCCGCCGGGCCCGGCACGCCGGCCACCAGGAGGTCGCCCGCCAACGCCAGGGACGAGCCGAAACCGCGGCCCGCGGCCTGCGGCGGCTGCAGATGGGCCTGCAGCGACCAGGTGCCCTGGGAGCGCACGTAGATGTACACCGAGCTCACCGGCGCTCCCTGGGCGCCGGCGCCGACCGCCAGGGTGTCGCCCGAGAGGGCGAGCGCGCTGCCGAAGAGGCTTCCCGGCCCTGCATCCGCCGGGTCGGCGAGCTGCGCCTCCTCGCTCCAGTCCGTGGACGACCGGGCGAACACCAGCACCACCGCCTGGCCGAAGGCGACGCCGCTCACCGCCGCGGTGTCGCCCGAGATCGCCACCCCGCCGCCGAAGGGCTCGTTCAGCGAGGTCAGGCGTTCGGTCGGCGGGAGGAAGGACGCGGCGGACGCGGCCGGTGCCGCCGCGGCCGGCAGCGGAGCCAGGGCCAGCGCCGCCACCATTGCCAGCACCGCCAGCCGCTGCGGCGGGACCGGGCGGGAAACCGTTGGGGCGACATCCCTTACCTCTACCTCCTGTCGCATACCTGCTCTCCTCTTGGGGGAGGCCTGGGCTTGAGCGCCACAAGCCTAGAATGACTTTGTATAGTAGAGGCGGTATGCATAGAATGTCAAGGCTTGCGGGGACACCCGCTCAGAAACGGCTGGCTGGCGCGGCAGCCCCGCGCCGGACCAGCTTCGCAGCGGCTCAAGCCGGGGGCAGGACGCGGGCGAGGAGCCGATCGAGGCAGCCCTCGCGCAGGCCGCTCAGGATCACGTCCGGGCCGCGCCGCCGGGCGGTGAGGCGGTCGAGGCGGGGCGCGGCGGCCAGGGCCGGGGCGCCGGGGCCGCCCAGGGGACCGGGG
>JASLEW010000620.1 GCA_030150965.1 Thermoanaerobaculia bacterium
CTCGCCGCCGCCAGCCGCCGGCTCGACGCCGGCATCGCCGGAATCCGCCGGGGCCAACCGCCCGGGCGGGACACCAAGGCCGTGGGGGAGTCGCCCGAATGCTGAGACGATACGAATCGCTCCTCGATCTGATGAAGGATGCGCCGCTGGTCGCCATCGCGCCGCGTGGCGGCACCTCGGGGCACGCCCGGCTCTGGGCGCAGCTCGAGCTGGCGCTTCCCGGTGGCATGAAGGACCGTCCGGCGCTGGAGATCGTCGAGGAGGCCGAGGCCGCCGGCCAGCTGCGGCCCGGCGGCGTCATCGTCGAGAGCTCCTCCGGCACCATGGCGGAGGGACTGGCCCGCGCCGGAGCGCTCAAGGGCTACCGCGTCATCATCGTCACCGACCCGCGGATCGACGCCCTGACCACCGCCAAGCTGCACGCCCTGGGCGCCGAGCTGGTGGTCGTCGACACCTACGACGAGGTGGGCGGCTGGCAGTCGTCGCGGCTGCGCCGCCTGCACGAGATCCTGGCGGCGACCCCCGGCGCCTTCTGGAGCTGCCAGTACGACAACCCCGGCAACGCCGCGGCCTACCGGCAGATCGGGCGCGATCTGCCGGCGGCCCTCGGCCCCGGCCTCGCCGCGGTGGTCGCCACGGTGGGCAGCGGCGGCTCGCTGTGCGGCGTGGCGCGGGCGCTCAAGCAGGAGCTGCCCGCGGTGCGCATCGTCGCCGTCGACGCCGTGGGCTCGGTGCTGTTCCATCAACCCGACGCCAGGCGCCTGCAGAGCGGCCACGGCAACAGCGTGGTGCCGGGCAATCTCGACCACCGGGTGATCGACGAGGTCCACTGGCTCGCCGACGGCGAGGCGTTCAACGGCTGCCGCGAGCTGGCCCGCCGCACCGGCATCTTCGCCGGCGGCTCGTCGGGCGCGGCCTACGTCGTGGCCTCCTGGGTGGCCCGGGAGCTGCCGGCCGACCGGCACGTCGTGGTCCTGCTGCCCGACCGCGGCGACCGCTACTGCCAGACCGTTTTCTCCGACGAGTACCTGGAGCGCCACGGCATCGCCGGCCAGCACGCCGCCGCCGCGCCGCGGCGCATCCGCTACGGCGAGGAGGTGGCGGCGCGCTGGAGCTGGGCCGAGCTGCCGCGGGACGGCGCGGTCTCCTACAGCGCTCCGGGAGCCATGACGACGGCCGAGCTGTCGCGGGAGCTGGCGCTCCTGGCCGCGGCGCGAAACCGGTGAGCCACCTGGTCTTCGTCGAGAGCAACACCACCGGCACCGGCGGGCTGGCGGTGGAACGGCTGCTCGCGGCCGGCGACCGGGTGACGTTCCTGACCCGCAGCCGCGAGAAGTATCCGTTCCTCGCGACCCTCGCTGCAGTGGCGCCGGGGCTCACGGTGATCGACGCCGAGACCAACGACGCCGCGGCGCTCACCGCGCGGATCGAGGCCCTCGGCCGTACGCAGGTTATCGGCGGGGCCGGCGGGGCCGGCGGGACCGGCGGGACCGGCGAGGTCGGCGCGAGCACCGAGAGCGCTCAGAACGCGCGGAGCGCGCGGCATGCTCAGAGCGCTGGGATCGATGCCGTGCTCACCTTCTCCGACTTCTACGTGGACATCGTCGCCGCGGTTGCGGAGCGCCTCGGCTTCCGCTACCTGGCGCACGACGCGGCCCGCATCTGCCGCAGCAAGCTGCTGACCCGGCGCGCCCTGCGCGACGCCGGCCTGCCGGTGCCGGAGTTCGGCGCGGCGGCGAGCGTGGACGAGGCGCTGCGGCTGGCCCGCCGCGTGGGCTTCCCCTGCGTGGTGAAGCCGCCGTCCGACAGCTCCAGCTTCGGCGTCCGCGTGGTGGCCGGCGAGGCGGAGCTGGCGGCCCATGTCCGCGAGCTCGCCGCCATGGCGACCAACGTGCGGGGCCAGCGCCTGGACGGCACGGTGATCGTCGAGGGTTACCTCGCGGGGGAGGAGCACAGCGTCGAGACGGTGACGCTGCCGGGCGGAGCGCACCACGTGGTCGGCGTCACCGACAAGCACCTCTCGGCGCCGCCCCACTGCGTGGAGCTGGGGCACGACTTCCCGTCGGCGCTGCCGCCGGCCCGCCGCGACGCGGTCGCCGCGGCGGCGGCCCTGGCGCTGGCCGCGGTCGGCTTCGACTTCGGGCCGGCGCACACCGAGGTGCGCTGGACGGCCGGCGGGCCGGTGGTGGTCGAGATCAACCCGCGCCTGGCCGGCGGCATGATCCCGGAGCTGGTGCGCCACGCCACCGGCATCGACCTCCTGGCCGTGCTGCTCGACCAGCTCCTGGGGCGGCCGGTGCGCCTGGAACCGGAGCGCGACGAGACCGCCGGCATCCGCTTCCTGACCGCCCGCGAGGCCGGCCCGCTGCGCGCCGTCCACGGCCTGGACGAGGCGCGCCGTCTGCCCACGGTGCGCGAGGCGGTGGTCTACCGGCCGCAGGGGGCGATGGTGCAGCCGGCCGAGAACGCCTACCACCGCCTCGGCCACGTGCTGGCCGCGGGCGCCGACCGGGCGCAGGTGGCCGCCGACCTGGAGCAGGCGCAGGCCCTGGTACACGTCGAGGTTGGTACGACGGTGGGAGCGTTAAGGAGTCGCACGCTGTGAGCCGCCACCCTTGCGGTGGCCTCTGCGGCGTGGGGCGTTAGCGATCCCTTCAGCCGCTTTGAGCGGCTCACATCCCAG
>JASLEW010000972.1 GCA_030150965.1 Thermoanaerobaculia bacterium
CGCGGCCGGCCCTGCGGCCGGCCGCGAGAGATGGGCGATGCTGGCGGGGAAGCGGTTGACACCCCCTCGTGACGCCCCTAGGATCAGCCTCGCTGGTCCTCCTCGGCCGAAGTGGCGGAATGGCAGACGCAGAGGACTCAAAATCCTCCGCCCCCTGCGGGCGTGCGGGTTCGACTCCCGCCTTCGGCACCAAGAAGGTTAATAGAATCAAGCAGTTAGTGGTTGGCCTCGGCTCTTCAGCTGGGCCCGGGCAGCACGCCTGCCGAGGGACTCATCCAGGGCTTGGCCGAGCTCCGGCGACCAGAGCGCGCGGCCAAAGAACCACCACCAGCCGCCCTCATTTGTCGTGACCTTCTCGATCATCGCTGGAATCGCCGAGACGTCGCCACGCCTCAACCGTGCTTGCAAGATCCGGTCGCTCAGGTCGGCTGCGGCGCCGGCGCGGACTTTTGTGACGTCAAGGATGGATCGCGGCCCTTGGTCGGGCGCGCCAGCACCGGAGGGCAGCTGGCGCCGAGGGCTTGGTCCATCGCGACCTGCCACAGTGGGCGAAAGACAGGCAACAAAACGCTCATGCACAGCCCTCGCTCGGCAACCAGGAATCTATCGACCTATAGAGCGGGGCTGGAGATCACGTGGAAGCTCGCTTGGCCCGAATTCAATATCGGTAGGATGGTTCTGGCGCACCACCGTACTGCGATGAACGAACACACGGGAGGCGTCGCCCGCGACGAAGATGCCCCCGCCCTGCCCGCGCGGGCTGCCGTTTCCGACGATGACGCTGCCACCGAGCTGGCAGCCGCCCAGCGCGTCGAAGTTGAAATAAATGCCGGCTCCCTGGCACGCGGCGGCGTGCAGGGCATTGTCGGTCACGCGGCTGCGCCACATGCGCAGCGTGCTGCGCTTGCACCAGATCCCGCCGCCACGAGCGGTGTGCGCGGCATACACCGCGTTCGCCTGTACGGTGCAGCCGGCGATCTCGACGTGGCAGGTGTCGAAGAAGAGGCCGCCGCCGGCGGCGGAGGAAGAGGCGGAGGCGGCCGGAGCGTCGGATGCACCTGTGCCGGCGTTCACGACGTTGCCGACGATGGCGGTTTTCTGGAGGCGCACCCGCGAATCCCGGCAATGGAGGCCGGCGCCGAAGGCTTCGCCATCGCTTGCGCCGACCTGATTGCCGGCGACGACCGACTCCTGCAGGCTGAGCGACGAGCTCACCGCCTTGATGCCGCGGCAGCATGCATTGGAACGGATTTCGATGCCGCTCAGGTGCAGCGTCGATCGCTCGACGCAAAGAATCGCCGATCCGCCGGCGCCACTGACGGTAACGCCGCGCCGGGCGAACAGGGCGCTTTGAATGACCACATAGGGCTTGTCGATGATGCGCAGGGACTCGGCGTAGACCTCGGGCGCAACCACCAGTGTGGCAGGGCCGCTTACCGCATCGAGCGCGGCTTGAATGGTCGGGAACTGTTGTGGAATGAGGAGTACCTGGTGTTCGACGGTTGCGGCGATGGCAGCGGCGGCAGAGCTTTCGCCGGTTGTCGCGGCTGCCGTCATCGGTCGCAACCTACCGTTCCGCCGGCAAACGCAGTCCGTTCGCGCCGGGGGGAGTCGCTACCTCGAGGCGGCCCTGCTCGAAAACGCGCGTCTCGTCCGAAGGTTCAAGGTCTTTGAGAATGACTTCGCTCTTCATTGAGATAACGCCTGCGTGGCAAGCACGGTGCCGACGCTCGATTGTACCCCGGCGCAGGCTAGGTGAGCCACGGATCCAGGTGGTCGACGGTACGGCCTCGGAGCCCTGCAGCCACAGTCGCCTGGCCGGGCATCACTCCAGCCAGACGGCGACCTGGTCGAGGCTCTTGCGCTGGAGGTCGGGCACCTCGCCGACGAGAACTTCGACGGCCGGATCGTCCGCGGACTCCTTCGTATCCTTCCCGACCTCGATCTGGTTCGAGTGCAGGACACCCGGCTCGCCGGGGCGGCCCTCCCGACGCTCCACCGGCCTCGGCAGGCGGCGCCGCCGACTCACCGACGCCCTCGGCCGGCGGCGCCGGCTATGCTCCGCCGCCCTCCGCAGGCGGCGTGCCACCTGCGCCGGGGCCGCTTGTTCGGTTTCAGACTATGAGAGTAATGGCAGCACTGTTAACTGGACCCAGAGGCATTGTAGTCAACGTGCTGTCATGGCTGACACGGCGAAGAAGGGACCACGCGGTGGCAAGACGACGGTGACCGCCGCCCGTGGGCTGGTCCGAACCGTCGTCTACCTGCACCCGGACGAGCGCAAGGCGCTCAAGACCTCAGCCTGAGGTTCGCCGCGCCCGCGCCGCCGGATTGCCGTAAGCCGTATAGGCCATCCAGGTGGCATTCCCTTCGGCCTGCACGCGCCGCCGCGCCGCGCGGATCGCTTCGCCAAAGGTCAGGCCGGACAGGAAACCCTCATAGAACGCCGCCTGGAAGAGGTTGGCCGACCTGTCGTCCAGGTTCCAATATGCGCCGATGAAGGCGCCGCAGCCGGCGCGGATGAACTGCGTGGCCCAGCCGCTCACGCCGGTGATCGTCTCGGCGTTGAGGCCGGTCTGGCAGGCGTTCAAGAAGATCAGCGGCCGCTTGCTCCCGAGGTTGGCAGCGGCGCTCACCAGGTCCTCCGGCGTGAGCTCCTCGTGGTCTTCGAGGTATAGCTTCCATTGGCTCGGCGTCCCCTGCGCGTGGCTCGAATGGGTGGAGAAGTGGAGGACATCGTACTTGCCCGAGGCCAGTGCATCGTGCACCCCCAGGAAGGTGGCAGGAACCGTGGTCACCGTCGCTCCAAGGCGTTCGAGCGGCGCGGGATCGTCGCCCTGGTATCTGCTGGTCAGCTCGCGCGGCGCGACCCAGCCGACGTTGTCGATGGTGAGCTGCAAGGCCAGGTCATGGCCGCCGATCCAGCGCGTCAAGGCGAACGCCTCGCTGAGAAACGGCCCTTCCTCCACGGTCCCGCCGGACCGCCGCCGCAGTTTGAACAGCTCCCATGGGATGATCCCTTCGTCCGACTGCACGAGCAGGCTCTCGGCCACCCCCTGCAGGCTCCACAGCACCTCGGCAAGGTCCGGAGGGATGAGGCTCTCGAAAAGGAAGGCTCCCTTGGCCTCGAGCTTCAGCCTGGTCACGTCCCTGTTGCGGTCACCACCGCTCTCGAGCTGCCCCAGATCGTGGAAGAGGCCGCCGAAGTACGACCGCGGATTCGCGGCCAGCACGACGGGACCGTAGAGCCTGTCGTCCAGGCCGAGCCCGGCGTCCCGCGTCTTCAACTGATAGGAGAGCAGCAGCCGGTTGTCCGCCTCCTCCTGCCGGACGAGCAGGTAGAGGTCCGGCAGGCCCTCCCCGAATCGCTCGCTCCCGCTGCCGCGCTGCGCCGGCGCCGAGGCGGAGCCCCGTCTGGAGACCGGCTTCCCCGGCAGACGTTCGCCCTGCGGCGACTCGACCGGTGCGGCAAGGGCGTCCTCGATGCGATCGACAAGCTGCAGCCACACCCGGTCCTGCTCCGCCTCGGACATCTCCATGAGCGTCCGCTCCGGCGAGTTGACGGCCTGATAGTCGGCCAGGCCCGGTGTGCGGCTGAACCGGCAGGGTCCGATGATCACCGGGAGGATCAGGGCACCCTCGCCTTCCGCCGCGGCGAGCAGCGGCGGCAGCTCGTCGGCGGCGATGAAGTCGGATGCCAGGAAGTGCTTGCTGACCAGCAGCACTGCGACCCGCGCCTCGTCGAGCGCCCTCTTGATCTCCAGCTTCCAGCGGGTGCCGCTCTGGATGAGCGTGTCGTCCCAGCGCGTGATGCGCTGCTCCCTCTCCAGCGGGCGCAAATGCACCTGCAGCGCCGCGAGCCATGCCCGGTCAAGGTGGCTGTAGCTGATGAAGACGCGGTGCCTTGCCATGGGTTCGTCAGCCGATGTCACATCCGCGGTGTCGAATCGAACAGCCGGCGAATCACCGCGCGCCTCAGGAGGCGAGAAAGTCGAGGAGAGCCAGAGCCTCGGCCTCGCCCAGGTGGAGCAGCCCAGCGCGGTGCCAGTCTCGGGCCTGCGCGTCGTGAGGTTGGCGAAGGGGACGAGTCACCAACCATGGCAGGTCGCCAGGTCTCACCTCGGGTGCCACGGTCTTGAGCTCAGCGGCGACGCCGGGAGGAATGAGGCTCTCGCCGGCGGCCTCCAGGAGGTTCGGGAGATTCGCTTCGAAGAGATGGATCAGCGGACCGGTGTCGCAGACGATCCGCTTCATCCGACCTGCGGTTTGAGACTGCGCGCCCACTCGATGTCGCCGAGTTGGTGCTGCTCCTGAAGGTCGAGGAGGTGATGGCGCAGAAAGTCGCCGAGCGCCTGGCGGGTCAGATCACTCTCGTCGGTGAACCAGCCGCGGCGCACGAGCTCCTCGATCTGGCGGCCGAGCTGGTCAGGAATCTCGATCTCTAGCGTCTTCATTGTGATCGGTCGGTATGGCCTGTCCAAGGAGCCTGCTACCAGGAAGGATACTACATTGACGTGGCCAGGGGCGCGGGTGCTGGCGGCGAAAGCCCTGGCCGCTGGAGAGGCGAGGCCCCGTTGCATGGCCTTGGCGCGGAGAATGCTGGCGGGGCCCTCGGGCGCGCGGCGCCTGGATCTGGCCCGCCTGCCGCGTCGGCGCCGAGGACGATGGACGCTTTTCCATCCCCAGGCGTTCGATCTTCTCGGTCTGGTACCTGTGTGGGCGCTGCTCCAAGGCAGGTGGCGGGTGGCGTGGGTGGCAGGCGGGGGTCAACCGAGGCCGAGCGCAGAGCGGCCGCCGACCGAGGTGCGGGCGCGGCCGGCAGCCGGCTCCTCAGGTGGGGTGGTCAGCGGCAGGTGCGATGCCCGTAGCACGCGCGCCCACCGCCGTGACTTTCGACATAATATTTTGCGAAGACGAATCTAAAATATATTGTGCGTGCTGGGAACTGAGCGAGACAGCGGCAGAGGGCGCGATGGCCAGAGCAGAAGCTGCTCGAGCGCGAGACGGCGGCCCTGCTGCGCGACCCGCGCCCTCGCCTCCGAGCGCCCTGGCGGCGGCCCTGGAGCTCGGAGTTGAGGATCGGCGGCAGAGCCGCGGTGCGACGGGCCAGAGGCGGGCTCAGGTCGAGCAGCTTGCCATGCTGCCAACCGTCGTCGCCCGCCAGCCGCGGCGCCGGAGAGCTGGTGCTAGATGCAGGGACCAGGCGTGCAGCGGCAGAGCGGCGGACCGGAGCAGCAATAGCCTGGCGGGTGCTCGGGGCAGGTCAGCAACGCCTTGGCGGCGGGCGGCGCGGCTGCGAAGCTGCCCGCGACGGCCGCCAGGGCTCCCAGCAGGAGGATCTTCTTGCGCATCGGCAGTCTCCTTTCGGTACCGAGGGGAAGCCCGGCCGGGGCCTGAGCTGCCAGGCCGAGGCCGCATCTCGACCGCCCGCCGTCGCGAGTGGACGGGGGCTGGAGAGCGGAGCAGCTGCCCCACATCTTCTCCAATACCAAAGGTGCCGCCGGGCGGTGGAAGCGATCCCGCCGCCTAGGCCCCGGGGCCCGCGCCGGCGGCGGCTGCGGCCTCCCGGCCCGCGAGCTCGGCCACCGTCTGGACCAGCTCGAAGGGGTCGAGCGGCTTGGCGAGGTGGGCGTGGAAGCCGGCGGCGAGCGCCTGCGCCCGGTCGTCGGAGCGGGCGTAGGCGGTGACCGCTGCAGCGGGGATCTCCGCCCCCTGGCCCGGGCCGCGCGCCCGCACCTGGCGGATGAGCTCGTAGCCGTCCACGCCGGGCATGGCGATGTCCGAGACCAGCACGTCCGGGAGGCCGCGGGAGAGCGCCGCGAGGGCCTCGGCGGCGGCGGCGGCGGCCTCCACCCGCGCCCCGGCGGCGGCGAGGATGGTCACCAGCATGTCGCGGGCGTCGGGCTCGTCGTCCACCACCAGCACGGCCACGCCCGCGAGGAGGCCGTCCGGAAGGTCCGCGGGGTCCGCCCCGCCGGGCGCCGTCGGAGCGTCGGGGCCCGGGTCGAGGGCCGACGCCGGTCCCTCGGCCTCCGCCGCGGGTCGGCCGGCCAGGGAACCGCACTGGACCGGCAGCCGCACCAGGAAGGTCGCCCCCCGGCCCTCGCCCTCGCTCGCCACCTGCACCGTGCCGCCGTGGAGCTCGACCAGCTGGCGCGCGATCGACAGGCCCAGGCCGAGGCCGCCGTGGGCGCGCGTCGTCGAGCTGTCGGCCTGGCGGAAGCGGTCGAAGGCGTAGGGCAGGAAGGCGGGCGCGATGCCGATGCCGTTGTCGCGGACCTCGATGCGGACCTCGTCGTCGGCAGCGGCCAGGCGCACCTCGACGCGGCCGTCGCGGGGGGTGAACTTGACCGCGTTGGAGAGCAGGTTCCAGACCACCTGCTGGAGGCGGGTCGCATCGCCGAGGATCACCGGCACCAGGCGGTCGAGGTCGAGACGCAGGGCGATGCCCTTGGCCGCCGCGGCCGGCCGCACGCTGTCGAGCGCCGCGTCGATCACCTGGGGAAGGGCGACGGGCCTCATCTCCAGGCGCAGGTTGCCGGTGAGGACCCGCGACACGTCGAGGAGCTCGGCGATGAGCTGCGCCTGCACCCGGGCGTTGCGCTCGATGGTCGAGAGGCCGCGGGCGACCTGCTCCGCGGTGGGCGTGCCCTGGCGCAGGATCTGCGCCCAGCCGAGGATGGCGTTGAGCGGGGTGCGCAGCTCGTGCGAGAGGGTGGCCAGGAACTCGTCCTTGACCCGGTTGGCCTCCTCGGCCTGCCGGCGCGCCGCGCGCTCGCGCCGCAGCAGCTCGGCGCGCTCCGTCTCGGCGCGCCGGCGCTCGGCGACCTCGCGGGTGAGCTCGGCGTTGGCGCGCGACAGCTCGGCGGTGCGCTCGCGCACCTGGACCTCCAGGGCCGCCTGGGCCAGGAGGATCTCGCGCTCGGCGCGCTCGCGCTCGGCGATCTCGCGCCGCAGCTCGGCGTTGGCCCGCGCGAGCTCGCTGCCGCGCCGCTCCACCTCGGCGCGCAGGCGGGCGTTCTCGAGCGCCCGGGTGACGGCGTGGCCGAGCGTCTCGGCCGAGAGCGCGTCCTTGGCCAGGTAATCCTGGGCCCCGCCCTTCATCACCTCGACCGCCACCGCCTCGTTGCCCTGGCCGGTGAGCACGATCACCGGCGGCGGCGGCGGCTCGCCCGCGCCGCGGGGGTCGAGCGGCAGCTGGGCGAGGAAGTCCAGGCCATCCAGGTCGGGGAGGCGGTAGTCGAGCAGGATGCAGTCGGGCCGCCCGCTGCGGGCCAGGGCAAGCCCCTCGGCGCCCGAGGCGGTCTCGAGGAACTCGTAGTCCTGGCCGCCACCGCGGCGCAGCAGGCGCCGATAGCTCTCCCGGTCCACGGGGCTGTCGTCGACGATGAGGATGCGCAGCGGCTTCGCGGTCATCTCCCGGCCTATGCCTCCCGCGGCAGGAGGACGACCTCGAACCAGTAGTCCATGAGCCGGCCGATGGCGTGGCTGAACGCCGCGAAGTCGACCGGCTTCTGCATGTAGCTGTTGGCGCCGGCCAGGTAGCAGGCGCTGACGTCGCGCTCGTCGCCCGAAGTGGTGAGGACGACGACCGGGATCTGGCGCAGCACGGAGTGGCCCTTGATCTCCTCGAGCACCGCCCGGCCGTCGGTGCCGGGCAGGTTGAGGTCGAGCAGGATGAGGCCGGGCCGCGGCGGCGGCGGTTGCGCGTGCCGGCCGCGGCGGTGGAGGAAGTCGAGGGCGTCGTCGCCGTCGGTGCAGAGGAAGAGAGGGCTGATCACGCCCGAGCGCTTGAGGGCGCGCCGGGTGGCCTCGACGTCTTCGGGGCTGTCCTCGACCAGGAGGATCGACGATGCTGCCGTCATGCGCTCTCTCCCTCCAGCGTGAAGTAGCAGGTCGTGCCAAGCCCGGGGGTGGATTCCAGCCAGACGCGCCCCTGGTGGCGCTCGACGATCTTCTTGACTATGGTAAGCCCGGCGCCGGTGCCGCCGCCAAACTGGTCGCGCCCGTGGAGGCGCTTGAAGATGCGGAAGACGGCCTCGAGGTGCCTGGCCGGGATGCCGATGCCGTTGTCGCGCACGTAGAAGACCGGCGCGGCCGGCGCCGGCCGGGAGCCCGCGGCCGGGGTGGCGGCGGCGCCGCCGGTGGCCCCGGTGCCGCCGGC
>JASLEW010000974.1 GCA_030150965.1 Thermoanaerobaculia bacterium
GGGCGCGGCAGGCCGATCCCGACCGCGACCCGGATCTGCGGTGGGAGATCGCGCTGGGGTGCGTCTGGTGTGAGCTGGTGATGGGTGACCTGGAGCCGCCGCCAGCTGCTCGGCGCTCGCCATGGCCCTGCGCGCCGGCTCCAGGTCACCCATCACCAGCTCACACCAGACGCACCCCAGCGCGATCTCCCACCGCAGATCCGGGTCGCGGTCGGGATCGGCCTGCCGCGCCCGCTCGGCCCAGCCGGCCGCCTCCTCCAGGCGCTCCCGCGCCGCCGCCGGGTCGCCCTGGTGGTAGCGGCACCAGGCCTCCTGCGCCAGGGCGGCGGCGAGGAGGCCGGAGTCGGCGACCTCGCCCCCCGGCGGCGCCAGGAGGGCCTGGGCGGCGGCCAAGAGGCGCAGCGCCTCGGCCGGGCGGCGCTGGTCGCGCTCCACGAGGCCGGCGATCAGCAGGACCTCGGCCTCGAAGGTGGGGTTGCCGACGCCGGCGTCGACCATCTGGCGGGCGGCGGCCAGGGCGTCGGCCGCGGCGTGGATCTCGCCCAGCTCGCGGCGGGCGTTGCCCAGGCAGGCCAGGCAGAGGGCGCGCAGGCCGCGCACCCAGGTCAGGTCGTAGCTCTCGCCCAGGTGGCGCGCGACGCGCATCGCCAGGGCGGCCTGGTGGGCGGCGCCCGCCGCGTCGGCGCGCAGCTGGCCGGCGCTGCGCAGCTGGAGGAAGCGCGCCAGGCCCCAGGTCCAGTAGTCGTCGTCGGCGTCGATGGCCGCGAGCTGGCGGCCGGCCGGCACGGCGGCCAGGCGGCGCCAGAGGCGCGGCGCCTCGCGCCACTCGACGATCGCCTCGGCGATGTCCCAGTGGCCGTACTCGTGGGCCAGATCGGCCAGGCTCTCGACGGTGGCGCGGCAGGCCGGACAGCAGGCGATCAGGTGGCCCAGGATGTCGAGGCGCAGCTCGTCGGGCTCGACGGCGCCGGAGAGCACGCGGGCCAGGGTCTGCCGGGAGGGGTGCGGCCCGGCACCGCCGGCGCCGCCGGC
Source organism: Thermoanaerobaculia bacterium (assembly GCA_030150965.1). Classification (GTDB taxonomy): domain Bacteria; phylum Acidobacteriota; class Thermoanaerobaculia; order Multivoradales; family UBA5704; genus JASLEW01. The sequence continues at coordinate 1,033 of JASLEW010000974.1, forward strand.
GCCGCCGCCGGCGATGACGGTCAGCGGCGGGGCGGCGGCAGCGCCGGCCCTGGCGGCGTCGCTGCCTGGCCGGCGCTCGCGGCCTCCGGTCTTGGCCATCGTCGCTCAGCAGCGCCGGAAGGCCACGCCGAGGGGAGCGGCGGGGTCGAGGAGGACGCGCGAGAGGTTGCACTTCTCCACCTCCGGCAGGTAGTCGGCATCGGCGTCCTCAAGCTCGCGGAAGCTGACGAACCACCGGCCGCAGAAGAGGTGGACGGCGAGGCCGGCCTCCTGCGGGGTGTAGTCCGGCGCCGCGCCCCCGGCGGCCGGCGTCCAGAAGTGCGCCACGGCGAGGCGCCGGATGGCCTCGCGGGTCGCCTCGTCCTCGCGGGTGAGGTCCAGGCCGGCCGCGGCCGGGAGGCCGATGAGGAGCGGCGGGGCGCCCGAACGATGCGGCGGCCGGGGCACGCGGTCCGCTGCCGCGGCCTGGCCGGCGCTGCCGGCGGGCACCGGCTGGCCGGCGATCGAGGGTGAACGCTTCATCTTCGGCTCCTCCTTCTCCTCCGCTCGCGATCCTTCTCCTCCGCCCGCACGCGGGTCGCCGCCGGCGGCGCGGCGCCGCAGGGGACCACGGCGGCGGCGGTCTCGCGCCGCGCCGCCGAGCATAGGCGCTGCTTACGCTTCCCTGAGAGTCGTCTTGATTGAGAATCAAGTCAGGCGGCGCGAGGCGGAGATTTCTCCAGGCGACGCGGCGCCGAACGGCCGTAGAACGTTACCTTTTGTAGCAACTTATCGCCGCTCGACGGTCCGCCGCCGCGGCCGTCCGGCGCCCGGCGCGCCATCTTGCGCCGGTCCGCTCCTCGGCCCGATACTGCTCATCGGAATGTCGGCGCCAGCGCTGCTGCTTCTCGCCGAGCCCTCGCCGCCGTCGTCGTTCCCCACCCTCGTCGGCGCGGCGGGGAGCTGCGCCGACCAGCTCGACGCGCTGGCCCGCGAACTCGGCGCGCAGGAGATGATGCTGCTCGATTTCCTGCAGCGCGACCAGGACGCGCGGCTCGCCATGTACCGCGCCCTGGCGGGCGCTGCCTGCCTGAGCGGGATCGGGGCGCATGTGGCGTAGAGCCCTGTGGCTGGCGCTGCGGCACTGGCGCCGGCGGCCCGGCCGCGCCGGCGCGCTCGTCGTGGCGCTCGGCTGCGCCCTCGGGCTGTGCAGCGGCGCGTTCTCGATCGCCTGGGGCATCTTCCTGCGCGGCCTGCCGTTCCCCCACGGCGAGCGCATCGTGCGCGTCGAGATCGACGACGGCGGCGAGAGCCTGCCGGTGCCGGCCGGCGACTACCTGGAATGGCGCGGCGCACAGTCGGCGTTCATCGCCCTCGCCGCCTGGCAGGGGACCAGCACCAACCTCAGCAGCCGCGGCGCCGCGGCCGACCACCTCAACGCCGCGCTGGTGACCAGCGATGCCTTCGCGGCCCTCGGCGTCCACCCGGCGCTCGGCCGCGCCTTCACCCGCGACGACGAAGCGCCGGCGGCGCCCGCGGTGGTCCTCCTCGGCGACGGCCTGTGGCGGCAGCGCTTCGCCGCCGATCCCCGGGTCCTCGGCCAGCTGGTGAAGCTCGACGGCGAGCCGGCGGCGGTCGTCGGCGTCATGCCCGCGGGCTTCGGCTTCCCGCTGCGCCAGGAGGCCTGGATGCCGCTCAAGCTCGGCGCCGCCGGGGGCGCCGCGGCCCCTTCCGGCGCCGCCGGCAACGCCACACCGGCGGCGACCGGGGCCGCCGCCAGCGCCACCGGAGCCAACGGCGCCACCGGCCCCACCGGCGCCAAGGGCGGCTCGGGCGATGGCGGCGATGGCGGCAGTGGCGGCAATGGCGGCAGTGCCAGTGCCCATGCCACCGCCGCCGGCGCCGCCGGCTCCCCCGCTACCGGCAACGCCGCCACCGGCAACGCCGGCACCGCTGCCGCCACGGCCGCGGCCTCCACCGCTCCCGCTCCGCCCCGGCGCGTCGAGGTCTTCGGCGCCCTGCGCCCCGGCATCAGCGCGCGCCAGGCCGCCGAGCACCTCCGCCTGCTCACCGTGCAGGCGCGGCCGGCGCCGGGCGGCGGCGGGCGCGGCCTGCGCCTCCGGGTCAGCCCCTACGTGCGGAGCTACACCGCCGGCCTCCAGGCGCCGATCTACCTGATGCTCGGCGGCGCCGGCCTGCTGCTGCTGATCGTCTGCGCCAACTGCGCGGCGCTGACCTTCGCCGACGGCCTGTCGCGCGCCGGCGAGCAGGCCCTGCTCCAGGCGCTCGGCCAGGGGCGCCGCCAGGCCGCCGTGCAGGCCGCGGCAGAGTCGCTGCTGCTCGCCGCTGCCGCCGGGCTGCTGGCGGTGCCCGTCGCCCGCCTGGTGACCCGCATCTACCTCGCCACCCACGGCGACGGGCCGGGCTCGTTCTGGATGAGCGTGCGTCTCGACCTGGTGCCGCTCGCCGTCACCGCCGGCCTGGCGCTGGCCGCCGTCCTCGCCGGCCACGCCCTGTCGGCGCGCAGCGCCGGCAG
>JASLEW010000975.1 GCA_030150965.1 Thermoanaerobaculia bacterium
GTCGCCAGGCCCGAAAGGATCGCCGCGCCGACGCCCCACCGCCACCGAGAGGCTCTCATCTTCACTCGTCTCCTTTCCATGCCCGCGGCGCCACCGCCGGCTGGCGGTGCCGCAAAGGGAGGACTTCAGGGGCGCGCAGGAACTCGACGGCCGAAGCGTACTCGAAGATCCCGGCAGGAGTCGAATCGGCAGCGCCGGCGGTGGTGCCCCACCGCGCCGGCGGTCGCCGCGCCTCGCGATCCCACGACCGCGGGCAGCGAGGGCCGCGAGGCGGCTGGAGGCGGGCGCCGGAGTGTCACCCCATGGGCACTCGGGCGCGGCGGGGAACTTTCATGCGCTTCAGTATATTTATGATATTAGCGTAGCACATATGAAAGGAGAGATCCCATGTGGACACGAATCACCCTCACCGTGGCCCTGCTCGCACTCGTCGGCGTGAACGCTGACGCGTCTTCCCTGCGAACGTTCGTCTCCAGCACCGGCAGCGACGCCAACCCCTGCACCCGTCTGGCGCCCTGCGCCACCTTCGCCGGCGCGCTCGCCAACACCTTCGTCAATGGCGAGATCTACGCCATCGACTCCGCCGATTACTCCACCAGCGGCGGGATCACCACGATCAGCAAGCCGGTCTCGATCGTCGGCTCAGGCGCGCGGGCAGGGATCTCCGGCAACCTCAACATCACCACGGGCGGTCAGGTCCTGCTGAAGAGGATCGACCTCAACGGCCAGGCCGGGCCGGGGATCACCGTCACGGTGGCAGGCTCGAACCTGGTGGTGGACGACTGCAAGATCGTCAATACCCTGCAGGGGATCTTCTTCAGCCCGACGGGCACCATACCCTCCTACCTGGTGGTGAGGAACTCGGTGATCTCCAACGCCACGGTCACCACCATCAGCGCGCCGTCGGCGGGCGTCCTCCTTGAAGGGACTTCCACCGGCGTCGTCTATGCCACGCTCGACAACGTGATGCTAAACAACGATTGGCACGGCGTGTACGCCCTCGACTACACCAACGTGACGATCCGTGACAGCAACCTCACCCAGAACTCCCACTCCGGCCTGCGCGCCGAATCGCAGACCGGCGGCCCGGTCAACGCCGTGGTGGAGCGCAGCCAGGCGAGCCACAACGTCGGCAACGGCATCCTGGCCGTCGGGACGGGCGCCTCGATCACCATCAGTGGCGTGACGATCACCGACAACGGCAACGGCATCTTCTACTTGACCGGCGGCGTGGTCGTCTCCTTCGGCAACAACAGCGTCTCCGGCAACGTGGCCAGCCTGCCCCCCAGCACCACCATCGCCCTGCAGTAACCGCGGCACCTCGCGCCGCATGCTTCCGAGGTGGTGGCTCAGCCGGTCCTCCCGGCCGGCTGGGCCTCCCGCACCGCGGCCAGGGCGGCTGCGGGCCGAGGTGCGGGAAGGGGGCCAGCCGGGGTTGGAGCCGGGTGGCGCAGGCTCCTACAGGCAGCAGTCTTCCGGCATCTTGGTGTTGGTGAACGTTCCGCAATCGGGTTTGCCGTCGCGGGTGTGAATGACGATCGCGGCGCCAACGGCTTGGCCTTGGAGCAGGACGACGGTCTCGCGGCTGAGGGTCAGTTTTTGCGTCCGGTTCCTCTTCACGTTCGTCCTCCTTTTCAGAGGACCGCAATGCTACACAGATCGTCGCACCACGGTAACGGGTGAGCTTTGGAGCGTTCCGGCACTTCCGGCTCGCCAGACCGGCCCCTGGCGCCGCGGCAACGCGGGCGGGGCTCGGCGCGCTCGGCACCTCAGCCTGGGGCGAAGCGGGAGAGCGGCACGGCCGTGCCGGGGAAGCGGGCCACGAGCTTCTGATCGGCCGTCACCAGGGCGACGCCGAGATCCTGCGCGAGGAGGACGAACTCGCAGTCGTAGGCCGAACAGCCGCTCGCGATGGCGAGGTCGAGCACGGCCGGCGACCGCACCTCGTGCTCCCGGCCGGCCAGCAGCGCCTCCGCCTCTTCGAGGATGCGCCGGGCGTCCTTCGCGGCGAGCTGGCGCTGGCGCACGTAGAGCGCCAGGACGTTGCGCAGCTCGCTCCGCCAGAGCAGCGGCGCCGCCCAGGCCGGGTCCTTGAGCAGCGCCCTCTCGGCCGCCGCGGTCTGCGCGGAGGAGAGGTAGAGGTAGGCGATGACGTTGGTGTCGACGACGATCATCCGCGGCCGGCGCGGCCGGCGGAACGGGCGCGCCGGAGCTCGCCCGCGGTCACCGGGTGGCCCACCGAACGGCGCACCGCCCGGGCGCGGGCCAGGAGCTCCTCGCCCGCGGGCCTGCGGCCGGCCAGGCTCGCCTCCAGCCGGAAGAGCACCTCGCTGTTGAGGCTGCGCCGTGCCTCGGCCGCCGACTGGCGGAGATCTTCATAGAGCGAGTCGGGGATGTTCTTGAGGGTCAAGGTGGCCATGATCGAGGCGGCCCGGCAGCGTGGTTCCATCTTGGAACCAGAATGGATCCAAAGTCAACCGGCTGGGACACGAAAATATCGGCCGCCCAAGGTTGCGTTTTCAGGCATCGCCGAGCACGCGCCGCCGCCGCCGCCAGGAGGTCGTGGCTTCCTGGTGGTGCCCTGGTTGAGGCCGGAGAGGTGCAGCAGGGGTGAGGGTGTGCTCGCCCATCGCTGGCCCTCGCCGCCCGGGAGCCACGCGCCGTCCTCGCCGAGTGGGATCCGCCGGTGCTCCAGGCGCGCTTGAAAACTCGCCGCCGCTTGGATAGCCTCGCGCCGGGAATGCCACGGACCCCCGGAGGAGAGCGCATGGCCGGAAGGCTGAATCGTCGGGACTTCATTGCTGCCGGCACCGCGGCGGGGCTTGCCGCGGCGGCGCCGCGGACGCTGTTCGGTGAGGCGCCGGCGGTGGCGGGGAAGGGGCGGGTCAAGCCGGCCGTCATCTCGTCGGCGAACGGCAACGTCTACAAGAACGGCGGCGAGGTGACCGGCGTGCAGAAGGCGTTCACCCTGATGACCGGCGGCGCCGACGTGCTCGACGCGCTGATCGAAGGGGTCAACATCCCGGAGCTCGACCCGGAGGAGGACAGCGTCGGCTACGGCGGCCTGCCCAACGCCGAGGGCGTGGTGCAGCTCGACTCCTGCTGCATGCACGGGCCGTTGCGGCGGGCGGGCGGCGTCGCCTGCCTGGAGGGGGTGCGCACGCCGTCGCGGGTCGCCTTGGCGGTGATGCAGCAGACCGATCATCACCTGCTGGTCGGCAAGGGGGCGCAGGACTTCGCCCGCTCCCTGGGTTTCAAGATCGAGGACGACCTCAACACCGAGAGGTCGCGGCGCCTGTGGCTCGAATGGAAGCGCCGCGTCGATCCCCAGCACTACCTCGACCCCGCCAAGCGCGCCGTGGCGGGGCAGGCGGCGGCGCTCCAGATGGTGCGCGAGGGGTTGATCGACCGCGAGCACCTGTGGGGCACGATCAACTGCGACGGCGTCAATGCCAAGGGCGAGATCTGCGGCGTGACCACCACCAGCGGCCTGGCCTGGAAGATCCCCGGCCGGGTCGGCGACTCGCCGATCCTGGGGGCCGGCCTCTACGTGGACGGCGAGGTCGGCGCCGCCGGCTCGACCGGGCGCGGCGAGGCGAACCTCTACAACCTGTCGTCGTTTTTCATCGTCGAGGCGCTGCGCCAGGGCGCCCATCCCAAGGACGCCGGCATGGCGGCGCTCAGGCGGGTGGCAGCCAACACCGTCGAGACGCGTCTCCTCGCGCGCCCCGGCCAGCCCAACTTCGGCCTCAACTTCTACGTGCTGAGCCGCACCGGCGAGCACGCCGGCGTCTCGATGTACCCGTCGCACTACGCCGTGTGCACGGAGAACGGCCCCGAGACGCGCCCCACCGAGGCGATGTTCGAAGGCCACCCGGTGTCGTGAGCCGGAGCGCGCGGCGGTGCCCGCCCGGCGTGCCGGCGGCGGTGGCCGCGTCCGGCCGCCCGGAGGGGCCATCGCGGCCACCGCGGCCCTCGGGGCCATGGCGGCCACGGCAACCATGGCGGCGATGGCGGCCGTGGCGGCAAAGGTGGCAAGCGTGGCAAGGGCGGC
>JASLEW010000976.1 GCA_030150965.1 Thermoanaerobaculia bacterium
GGGGTGGGGGGGTTTGGGGCGGCCCCGGGGCCGGCCCGCTACCCCCGCCCGCGCTTCGCACTGCCCCTGAGTCATAGCACTCCCAAAGGCACATTGCCGCAACTTCGAGACTCCAGCTTCAAGCCCTGGGCAAAGTGGGCGTTTGGGGAGGTTCCAGGCACCAGGACCGTCCGCCTGACCACGGTAAGGGTCAGCGTGCTCTGGCCTTCGCGCACGACCACCAGGTGATCGTCCCAGATGGCAAGCGTCTTGTCCTCGAACGAAAGGGAGAGATGCGGCTCCGTTCCGGCGGGCCCAAGGGGAAGGATCGGCTGCAAGCCCATGGGGATCCGCACGGCGGAAAGCTCGACCTCGACGGTTCTGCATGGAGCCGACCGGGACCAATCCCCCTTCTCGAGCAGCAGGGACACGACCGTTGCAACCTGGAACTGCGGAAATTGGCCGTGTTCAACGAACGAGCGCCCAGGATCTCCTTCCTTCCGCTCGATCTCTGGCGGCAAAGCGCGGGAATCGGCCCAAGGAGCCGGCGGCCGCAGCCCTCCTTCCACACAGCGGCGCGCCTCGTTCCGCCAGTCCGCGCTGTCCACCGCGTCCTTCATGATCTCCGGATCGCTCTGCAGGCGCCACCTGCCAAGCGGCTCTCCGTTGCAGACCAGGGGCTCGCAGGGCTTCCCGCCCGCGGTGCATTGGGCCAGGCTGTCGAAGAGGTTGCGGCAGCTCCCGGCGCCGTCGTGCCAGCCGCCGCAGGCGTACTCGTCGGCCAGGCCGAACACACAGTGCCCGGTCTCATGGACCAGGATGTAGGGCGACTCGCCGGACCCGCCGTAGACCGAGGCGTTGCCGCCGAGATAGACCTCTGCGCAGTCGCGGAAGAGCCGCTTGTGCAGGACGATGTTGGCCGAGACTCCGCTCGCCGCCACCCGCTCCTCGAAGGAGGGCTCGAAGTGGCATTGATCGTCCAGGTGAATCCGCTGCGGCAGCAGCCAGAGGTCGAAGCGGTCCAGGGCTCGCGCGTAAAGCCTGGCATAGTCCTTGGTCCCGTGAAACACGCCCTCGGCCAGGGCGCCGAGATCGTCGAGAAAGTCGTAGTACCCCTCGTCGTCACCGTAATCCTGCGCACGCGCGAAATTCAGCGCGACCGTCGTGTCGCCATCAGGACGGCTGTGCCAGAGCACGGGTAGCTTGGACCAATCTCCATGCAGGCGGTCGGTGACCGCGAAGGTCACCTCGCGCGCCCGCAGGATCCTCCCGTCGCCTGTCGTGGCCTCAGCGCAATAAGTCACCAGCTGCTCGGTGAAGGTGCCGTAGTGCACGCAGCTCACCACGTCCTTCTTGGGCCAGTATTGCTCGAAGGTGCACCGGTAGGTCTTGTGCTCGTTCGCCTGGCGACAAGGCATCAGAGCGTGGCAGCCGCCCAGCGGCCCGGTGATGATCTCCAACGTGATGCTCGCGATCCCCACCGGATCGGCAAACCGTCCGGCGATCGTGACCTGTCTGCCATCCCGCGCCAGCAACGGCCAATGGCTGCTCTCCTGCAACGAATCCGCCGCCGCGGGCAGCGACGATGCAAGCATCAGCATGCATGAGGCAAGGAGTCGTGATCTCATCTCTCATCTCTCCATTGGCGCACCGGCGCCCGGACCGGCTGCCGCCATGGCGGCAAAGGGGGACCCGTGCCTAGCTAGTCGCTGGTACGAGGGACGGACTGATAGTTCATCTGGCCGCATGCTCCATAATCGTTGGCCACCTGTCCGATGCCGAACGTCGAGGTGTTGAACGCCAGGAGGTCGCAGAACTTGGCAGGCTCGGCCGGGACCTGCGGGCAGGTGTGATCGCGCCGGCCGAAAGGACGGTCGGCCATGGCCACCGGCATGCCGTTGCCGCGCCGCGCCAGCACGTTGTAGTAGATCTGGTCGTGCTTCTCGAGGTTGGCGTCCACGCAGGCATCGTGCGAGTCCATGATCTCGCCCGGCAGGTCGGCCGCCCACAGCTGGATCAGCCCATCCCGCGGAGTCAACAGCAGAAAAAATCCAACGTCGGGATCTCCCAGCGCCTCGAAACGGACCACGACAAGGGGAGTGGCGAAGTGGAGGTCCAGCATCGTGGTATCGGCCACGGCCTGCACCAGATGGCCGAAGGGCAGGGAGAAGCTGTCCTCCTCGAACCGGTAGGCAGCGATCCGGTTGTCCGTCGGTGAGCGCAGGAGGTGACAGGTCAAGAGCTGCCCGCCGCGGACCTTGACACGCGCCGCCAAACGGCACTGAGCGCCCGACAGACAGCGGCTGTCGGCCTGATCCATGCCGCCGATTTCCGGGATCCAGCTGGGGTCCATCTCCTCGATGGCGGTTCGCGGGCAATATTGGCCCGGGGAGCGTGATGAAAACTCGATTGGCGTCGTGGCCTTTGGAACAGAAAGCAAGGAGACCTGCCAGCCACGCAGGGACTCGCTGGCGGAGATCTCGAGCGCGGCCATCGGGTCGCCGAGCTTCCTCTTGAGCTCCGGATCCAGGGCGCAGGGCCGGAGGTCGATCCAGGGAAGGTGACTGGCGGGACCGAGCTTCCAGCATCCCTTGGCCGAGATGAACAGGCCCGGCACGTGCTCCGGCAGCGGGCATCCGTCATCGGAGTAGGCATCTCCCAGCGTTTCCGGCATCATCGCCACCAGGCCGGAGGTGGGGCCGCCGCCGGCCGTGCCCGAGTACTGGACCGGGACGTAGGCGATGAGGCCGGTGAAGATCAGGCGCACGAGGATGTCGTCAACCATGGTCACCTCACGATCTATCCGGGTGGATTGGTCCATTGCCACCGATGATCTCGAATCCCGCCCAGGCGGACGGCGCACGCAGCGCCGGGATGCCGCCGGCGCGGAGATCGGCACCGGCGGCGCGCAGCGCCGACGCCGGATCGGCGCCTGCCGACAGGCGGTGGTAGAAGCGCTCGAAGAGCACCCGCGTGGCATGGTCCTCGACGTTCCACAGGCTGCCGAGCACCGTGGGCACGCCGGCCGCGAGGAAGGCGCCGGCGATGCCGGCGGGGCGCTCGCCACCGGAGCTCGGGCCGCCGGCCGAGCCGCAGCTGGACAGGACGACCAGGCGGGTGAGGTTGAAATGCAAGCGTGCGACCTCGTGGGCGTAGAGCGCCCCGGTGTCACCGGTTGCGGAGCCGGGCGCCATGAGAAGGAACGAGAGCTGCGGGTTGTCCTCGCTGATCCGGGAGTGGCCGGCGAAGTGCACGACGCCACAATGCACCGCCGCGGTCAGGAATGCCCGCTTGGTGGCCCCGGGGCCCAGGAGGAGCCGTGCCGAGGGGAAGCTGGCGGCGACCGCGCGGGCCTCGCCTTCGGCTTCGGGCAGCGACGCAAGGGCGGGAAAGAGGTCGCGGCGGAAGCTGGAGCCTCCTGCCACCAGCGCGCCGGGATGCTCCAGGCCAGCCAGCGTCCTGGCCCGCCGCCAGCTGCGCAGGAAGACCCTGGCGCTGGGCGCCGTCACCAGGGTCCACAGCTCGCCCAGGAACCTGCCGCTCTCTCCGTCCACGAGCGCGGCGAAGGGGAGCTGCCCAAAGGCCGGATCAGGGATCAGGACCAGCTCCGTCATCGGCGGCAGGAGGCCTCGCACCTCGCTGAAGAGGAGATCGTCCAACCGCCGCGCCGCCGCGGCGAAGGCCCGATCCGCCTCGCCGCCTCTGCCGTCGGTGCGCTGCGCCAGGGCGACGAAGCGCAGGCAGGCGTTGCGCATCTGCGCCGCCGTGACCCTCTCCTCGCGCATCGTCAGCCGGCCGCGGGTCACGACCCAGATCCACAGCGACCGCTCGCCCTGCTCGAACTCGACGATCGTGACTCCGGGCGGCACGGCGCCCGGGAGGTCAGGTGGGCCACCGTGGCTGGACGGCGCTGCAGGACGTTGGGCAGCGGGTGGCCGCCCCGGCGAGCCGGCGAGGAGATCGAGCAGGCTGCGCGTCCGGCCGCTCTCGGCGTAGGCCAGCGCCGTGGCCGCATCGCCACGGCGCGCCGAGAGACGCACCATGGTCGAGTAGAGGCCGCGGACCTGGGCGAAGTACAGGGGCCGGTGCGCAAGGTCGATCGCCGCTCGCTGGCGCTCGGCCTCCACGATCCCCTGCCCGGCGCTGGCGCCAGCCAGACTCAGATTGCCGCGCAGCTCAAACAGCCTCGCCCGATCGAGGAACAGGCCGGGTAGCAGCAGGCGGAGATGGCCACGCTGGAAGACGGCGAGAGCCTGGTCCAGGGCCGCAAGGCCGGCGGCGCTGTCCTGACGGCCGCGGATCTCGCCCTCCGCGGCGAAGGCCTCGCCGGCGGCGACCTCGCGTGCCTGAGGGTCGGGGATGCGTGCAATCTCGGCGCGTGCCGCGGCCAAATCGCGGAGAGCGGCGTCGGTGCGGTGGAGCTCGTCCTCGATCCGTGCCCGCCCGCGCAACGCGGCGGCCAGATGAACCGGCGTGGCAGTGGCCGTCATCTGCTGGACCAGCTCGTTCTGCAGCTCGAGCGCGGCATCTGCCTCGCCGCCTTTCAACATGGCAACGGCCGCCTCGCCCAGGGTGGCCCGCAGGCGCATCGGATCCTCGATCCGCCGCAGGCCGACCAGCGCCATGTAACGGTGACTCCAGGCGGCGCGCTCATCCCCCACGGCGCCGAGGTCGCCGGCGAGGAGCGTGTGCACTGCCGTCAGGTTTGCGGATTCCCGGCAGCGCTCGAACAGGGAGAGTGCAGCCTGATGCTGGGCGAACGCCTCGCCGGGCAATCCGGCGAAGAGCAGAATGGTGCCGCGCAGCCAATGGCAGCGGGCTGCCAGGACGGCGTACCCGGCTGTCTCGGCTGAACGCTCGGTCTCATCGAGCAGGCGCAGGGCGGCAGCCTGCTCCGTGCGCAGGTAGGCGCACTCCGCGAGCTGGAACGCGGCCCAGAAGGCGAAGGGGCTCCCCGCGCTCGCCAGGCGCCGGCGCGCCTGGCGGAGAAGCGGCTCGGCTCGCTCGAGGTCGCTCGCCGGCATCGCGCGCACCGCGGCGGCGTAGGCTGCATGACCGGCCAGGAGATCGTCCATGGGTGCCGCTGCCGAGCGGCGCGCGGAGTCGATGCGCTCGACCGCATCGCGCAGGAGCCGATCGCCGCCCGATCTCGCCAGGGACTGGCCGATCTCGCGCGCCGTCGCCAGGGCCGCGCCGGCGGCGGCGTTGTCGCCGGCAATGGCGGCGGCGCTCCAGGCTCCCAACCGGCCCTCGGCGTGAAGCCGTGCCGCCTGACGCGAGCCGTTGACGATGGCATCGACCTCGCCCTGCCGGCGCGCCGCCGCCGCCGCCGACAGGGCAGGCAGCCGGCTTCCCCACACCTGCTCCTCCGTCGGCGCCGCCAGCGTCCGCAGGTGAGCGCGCGCCTCCTGCGCCCAACCCGACCGCGCGTCGGCCGCGAGATAGTCCTGCCAGGCCCTCCTGGCTTGCCGGTCCAGGGTCAGGCCCTCCAGCGCGAGCGCCCGGTCGAAGCGCGCCGCGAGGAGCCGGGGCCGCGCCTCCAGCGCCTGGTTCAGCACCTTCAGAGCGCGCGCATACAGGATCGGGTCTTCCGCCGAGGCGAGGGCAAGGTACGCCGCGCCGAGATCGGTCAGCAGCACGGCGTCCGGCGGCTGCGGTCCACCCGCCAGCGCTTGCTGGCCCAGCTCGATAGCTCGTGCCGCATGTCCAGACACCAGCCGTAGGAAGGCCAGAGCTGCCTGGTTGGCGGGAGATGGGTCTCGTTCGGCCGCCACGCTCGCGAGAAGCGACAGGCGCCGCAGCGCAGGTAGGGAGGCGACGGGGAGGGGACGGGAGCTCCAGGAGGCGTAGGGGATCCCTGGAAGCCGCGCCTGCACGGGACGGCACGCGCCGAGGGCCGCCGCCAGGGCCGCACGATCGTGCCGCGGCCGGAGGTGGGTGCACGTCGGCCCCGCCGCGGCAAAGGCGGCCAGCGCCATCATCGCCAACGCCTTCCGCTGCCGTGGCGGTACCCGCCGCCGCCCGGCGGGCCCGCACCACAGGATGTGCCTGGGCACCTTCCTCCCGTCCTCCGCCCCTTGACCGAGCAACAGCACAGAATGGCCGACGTGTTCTTATCTTAGCATGGCCGAGCTTGCCGAGTGGAGCAATCCGGCTGTCCTCTTCTGCTCAGGATGCGCTTGCCGCCGGCAGCGCGGCGCGCGGCCTGAATTGCATTCTTAAACTGCGATGAGACGCTGACGCACACTGAAAAATCTGGTGAAATAAAGGTTATTTGAACGAGTTCCATTCCTCGACTCGGCAGCTGCGGGTGATGGCGGTCAACTGCCCCGCCGGCCAGTTCTGGGATCCGGACGGCTGGTGCTACTCCTGCCCGCGGGACTTCACCCGCACGCTCTTCCCGGTGACCGACGCGCGCGCCTGCACCGATCCGGGTGGGCGGCAACCTGATGCGCTTCGGCTGCGGCGCCTACAAGGCGATCGAGAGCCGGTTCAACGCACCGGTCAGATGCACCATCGAGACGCTCGAGAACGGCTCGCTCTTCGAGCGCCCGATCGACCTCAAGCAGGCCAACACGGTGCAATGCATGGCCACCGGCGAGCTCGGCTACTACATCGTCCGCTCGGGATTCGAGATCGGCAAGGCGGCGGCCACCGGCGACATCTCCGGCATCGTGACCAGCATCGGCAAGGTCAAGGGCGCGGCGGTGAACGCCCTGGAGCTCAAGCGGTTGACCGGCTGCAGCAAGGCCAGGAACTGGCCGTGGCCGGCCGGGCGCGCCGGAGCATCGCCCGGCGCCCCGGCAGCGCGGGCGGGGAGGGGGCGGCGAACCGCGCTAGAGCGGGCGGGCGGCCAGCGCCTCCCGCGCGATGTGCCGGCCGATGGCGAGCGAGGCGGTGGCGGCGGGCGAGGGGGCGTTGAGGACATGGACGGCGCGGCCGGCGGCGACGATGTCGAAGTCGTCGACGATCCGCCCGTCGCGCCCCAGCTCCTGCGCCCGCACGCCGCTGCCGGCGCGCAGGAGGTCGGCGCGGCCGAGCGCCGGCAGCAGGCGGCGAAGGTCGCGCACCAGGACCCCGGGCACGGCCGACCGCCACAGCTCGCGCAGCCCGGTGCGCCAGTGGCGGGCGGCGAAGCGCCAGAAGCCGGGGAAGGCGAGGGTCTCGGCGGCGTCGCGCCAGGCGAAGCTGGCGCGGCGGTAGCCCTCGCGCTTCCAGGCCAGGATCGCGTTGGGCCCGGCCTCGACGCGGCCGTCCACCATGCGGGTGAGGTGCACGCCGAGGAAGGGGAAGCGCGTGTCGGGCACCGGGTAGATGAGGCCGCGCACCCGGCCGCGGGCGGCCGGCGCCAGCTCCCAGTACTCGCCGCGGAAGGGCACGATGAGGGTGCGCGGGCGCACGCCGCACAGGCGCGCCACGCGGTCGGCCTGGAGGCCGGCGCAGTTGATGAGCAGCTTGCAGGCCACCTCGCCGCGCGTGGTGGTGAGCCGCAGGGCGCCGGGACCGGGCGCGGCCGGGCGCGCGGCCGACCCGGGCAGCCCGACCGCTCGGACCGCTCCGGGCACCCCGACCGATCCGACCGCTCCGGCCCCTGCGGGCGGCCCGATCGGTCCGGCCGGCTCGGCAGACCCGGCAGGTCCGTCCGGGCGCACCCCGAGCAGCCGGGCGCCGAGCCGCACCTGGCCGCCGAGCGCCTCGATGCGGCGGCCGTAGGCGCGCGCCACCGCCGGGTAATCGACGATGCCGGTCTCGGGCACGAAGAGGGCCGCGAGCCCGCCGGCCTGCGGCTCGACCTCGCGGATGGCGGCCTCGCCCTCCAGGCGGCGCAGACCGACGAGGCCGTTGGCCTGGCCGCGCCGCTCCAGCTCCGCCAGCGCCGGCAGCTCCTCCTCGGCGGTTGCCACCACGAGCTTGCCGCAGCGCTCGTGGGCGATCCCCTCGGCGGCGCAGAAGCGGTAGAGCGCCTCGCGGCCGGACACGCAAAGGCGCGCCTTGAGCGAGCCCGGCCGGTAGTAGAGCCCGGAGTGGATGACGCCGCTGTTGTGGCCGCTCTGGTGCGCGGCGAGCCGCTCCTCGGCCTCCAGCACCAGGACCCGCGCGCCGCCGGCGTCCGCCGCGCCCTCGACGCCTTCGACGCCTTCGACGAGCGCCAGCGCCGTGGCCAGGCCGACCAGGCCGCCGCCGATGACGGCGATGTCGCAGGTGAGGCAGGCGAGCCTCGTCTCCGCCATCGCCGCCGTCAGCTCCGGGCGCCGCCCGCGGCGCTCCGGCCGGGGCCGACAAGCGGGTCGGGACCGCCGGTCACGGTTGCAGGCGCTCGATGGTCCAGCCGCCTGCGGCGCCGCGGCGGTAGACGAGGCGGTCGTGCAGCCGGCTGGGGCGCCCCTGCCAGAACTCCATCCAGTCGGGGCGCAGGCGGTAGCCGCCCCAGAAGCCGGGCGTCGGCACCGGGCCCCCGGCGAAGCGCTCGGCAACCTCGGCGAAGCGGCGCTCCAGGGCCTCGCGGCCGGCGATCGGCTGGCTCTGGCGCGACGCCCAGGCGCCGAGCTGGGACGGCACCGGACGGCTGGCGAAGTAGGCGGCCGAGTCGGCGGCCGGGATCCGCCCGACCGCGCCCTCGGCGCGCACCTGGCGGTCGCAGGCCGGCCAGTGGAAGAGGAGCGCCGCCCGCGGGTTGGCCTCCAGCTCGGACGCCTTGCGGCTGCGGTAGTTGGTGAAGAAGACAAATCCGCTCTCGTCGTAACCCTTGAGCAGCACGACGCGGGCCGACGGCCTGCCCGCGCGGTCGGCGGTGGCGAGGGTCATGGCGGTGGGGTCGAGCGGCTGGGTGGCCGTCGCCTGCTCGAACCAGGCGCGGAACTGGGCCATCGGCTCGGGCGCCAGGTCGCTCTCGGCGAGGCCGGTCCGCATGTACTCGCGGCGCAGGTCGGAGACGTCCATGGCGGAAGGCTCGGGCGAAGGGACGGGACGCTGGGCGCTGGCGGTGGGCGGCGGCGGGCGGGAGCGGTTGCGGCGTTCCGGTTCGGCGGCTCAGCGGCCGGACTTGCGGTAGGTGCCGATCAGCTCGGCCCGGGCCAGCACGTGGCCCTGCAGGCTCTGCTCCAGGCGGGCCTTGTCCGGGGCGCCGAGGTCGGGCAGCACGGTGTCGAGCGCGTAGAGCTTGAAGAAGTAGCGGTGGCGGCCGATCGGCGGACAGGGCGCGCCGTAGCCGGTGCGCTGCCAGTCGTTCACCCCCTGCCGGGTGCCGGGCGGCAGCCGGGCGGCGGTGACGCCCGCGGGCAGGCCGGCGGCGGACGGCGGCAGGTCGTAGAGCACCCAGTGCACCCAGGTCCGCTGCGGCGCGGCGGGGTCCGGCACGTCGGGATCGTCGACGATCAGGGCGAGGCTCCTGGCGCCGGGCGGCACGCCGCTCCAGGCGAGCGGCGGCGACACCTCCGCGCCTCCCTGGACCTCGCAGCTGTAGGCGGCCGGGATCTCGCCCTGGTGGGGGAAGGCGGTGGAGGTCAGGCGGAGCCCCGGCGCGGCGGCCGCCGGGAGGGGGGCCGGCAGGACCGCCGCGGCGAGGGCCGCGCCGGCAAGGGCCGCCCCGGCGAGGGCCGCGCGGCGGCGGCGCGGCGCGTTCTTCTCCCGGTGGCGGCCGGCGGCGGGCATGGAGGGATTCTATGCCGAGCGAACCTCCTTTGCGGGCGGTTCGGCTTTTACGTCACCGGCGGAGGCCCTTATCAATCATTTTTAACAGAAGTACGGCCGGAGGGAGTGCCGCTGTGACCTAGGTACACCTAAATAGCAGCAAGGACATGCCTTTGCGGTATCGATCAGCTTTCCTTGCGTCATTGACTTACGCTTTGTTAACGCCATACATTCCATCCATGCCCGCCGCCCTTCAGCATCGTGCATCCACCGTGGCCATGCCCGCGCCGAGCGCCTTCGAGCGGTTGCGCGGCGCCCTGGAATCCCTGTCGCCGGCCACCGATCACATCGATCCGGCGGCCCTCGACGCGCTGCTGACGCGGCAGCTGCGCAGCGCCCGCGAGCTGGGCCGGGCGCGCGACGAGACGGCGGCGGTCACCACCGCGGCGCGGTCGGAGCCCCTGGTCACCGCGGTGCCGGCGCTCGACGAGCTGCTCGCGGGCGGGCTGCCGCGGGGGCAGATGATCGAGTTGGTCGGCGCCCGTTCGAGCGGCCGCTTCTCGGCGGTGCTGGCGGCGCTTTCCGCCGTCACCCGGGCCGGCGAGGCGGCGGCGCTGGTGGACCTGGGCGACGGGCTCGATCCCCAGGTTGCCGTCACCATGGGGGTGGACGTCAGCCGGCTGCTCTGGCTGCGCCCGGTGGGCCTCAAGCAGGCCCTGGCCGCCACCGAGATCCTGCTCGGCGGCGGCTTCCCGATGGTGGCGCTGGACCTGGGCAGCCCACCGGTGCAAGGTGGGCGGGGCGGCGAGGCGGCATGGCTGCGCCTGGCGCGGGCCGCCCAGGCCCAGGGCGCCGCCCTGCTGATCGCCAGCCCCTACCGGATCAGCGGCATCGCGGCGGCGGCCGTGCTCCAGGCGGGGCGCGGGCGGGCGCTGTGGCTGGGAGGGCCGGGACCGGGAGAGCAGGGACTGGGAGAGCCGGAAAAGGACGCCGGCCGGCGCGATCGGCAACGGTGGGACGGGGAGACCCGGTGGGCGGTGCCGGCGGCCGGTCCGGCGGCGGCGGCACCCCGGTTGCTCGGCGGCCTCGCGAGCCAGGTGGCGATCGAGAAGCACCGCGGCCGCCTGCTGCCGGCGGAGCGCCGCCGCGAGCTGCAGCTGCGGCTGCCGGAGACGGTCCCCTGCTCCACCCCCGTCGCCGTGCCGCTTCCGGCCCTCTCGCCCCTCCCGGGCAGCGTGCCGGCGGCGCCCCTCGCCCCGGCGGTGCCCGCC
>JASLEW010000978.1 GCA_030150965.1 Thermoanaerobaculia bacterium
GCGGGGGCCTCCTCCAGGAGGTGGTGGGCGTTGGTGCCGCCATTGCCGTAGGAGCTGAGGCCGGCGGGGCGCGGCGCCGCGCGGGCCGGCCAGGGAGCCAGCTCGGTGTTGACGTAGAACGGACCTGCCGCGAAATCGATCCGCGGATTGGGCCGCACGAAATGGAGGCTCGGCGGCAGCAGCCGATGCTCCAGGGCGAGCACGGTTTTGATCAGGCCGGCGATCCCGGCGGCGGTGGCAAGGTGGCCGAGGTTGGTCTTGACCGAGCCCACGGCGCAACGGCAGCGCCGCCCGGAGGGGCCGAAGGCCCGCGTCAGCGCCTCGATCTCGATCGGGTCGCCCAGCGCGGTGCCGGTGCCGTGCGCCTCGACGTAGGAGATGTCGGCCGGCTCCACCCCGGCGAGGGCCATGGCCTCGGCGATGACCCTGGCCTGGCCGGCGACGCTCGGCGCGGTGAAGCCCACCTTGCGCCCGCCGTCGTTGTTGATCGCCGAGCCGCGGATGACGGCGCGGATCGAGTCGCCGTCCGCCAGCGCGTCGGCGAGCCGCTTGAGCACCACCAGCCCCAGGCCGCTGCCGCCGATGGCGCCCTGGGCGTCGGCGTCGAAGGCACGGCAGTGGCCGTCGGGCGAGGCGATGCCGCCCACCTCGTAGCGGTAGCCGCGCCGCTGCCCGACGTGAATGGAGGCGCCGCCGGCCAGCGCCATGTCGCATTCCTCGGCGAGCAGGCTCTGACAGGCCAGGTGCACCGCCACCAGCGAAGTCGAGCAGGCGGTCTGCAGGTGGAAGCTCGGCCCGGTCAGGTTCAACCGGTGCGAGATGCGGGTCGCCACGTAGTCGCCGGAGTTGCCCAGCTCGATCTGCAGCGGATCGAGCGCGGCGAGCAGCGCGGGGTTGGCCAGGACCTGGTAGAGCAGGTAGGTGCTGGTCGAGACGCCGGCGAAGACGCCGACCGGACAGCCGTCGGGCTCGCCGCCGTAGCCGGCGTCCTCGAGCGCCTCCCAGGCGCACTCCAGGAGCAGCCGCTGCTGCGGGTCCATGACCTCGGCCTCGCGGTGGCTGAAGCCGAAGAAGCCGGCGTCGAAGCGGTCGATCTCCGCCGGCATGGCGATCGCCTTGACCAGGTCGGCATCGGCGAGCCGGGCGGCCTCGACGCCCGCCGCCAGCAGCTCGTCGTCGCTCAGCGCCCGCACCGCCTCGGCGCCGTCGCGCAGGTTCTGCCACAGCTCGGCGACGCTGGCGGCGCCCGGGAAGCGGCCCGCCATGCCGACGATCGCTACCCCAGCCTCATCGCGGTTGGCTGCCATCGCCCCTCCATCTCCGCGGCTGGCGGCGGCGGGCGCCGCCGGGCACGGCGCTGCCGTCGGCCAGAGCGCTCATGGTCGGTTGCGCCACCGCCACGGCCGGGATCACGACCGCAGCACCGCCGCGGGATCGAGCCGCGTCGCCCGGCGCGCCGGCAGCAGGCTGGTGAGCAGGCCGATGGCGGAGAGCGCGAGGAGCGCCGCGGCGAGGGTCAGGGGATCGAGCGGCCTGACGTCGTAGAGCAGGCCGCCGAGCAGGCGGGTGAGCGCGATGGCCGCCGCCAGGCCGCCGCCGAGGCCCGCCGCCACCGGCGTCAGGGCCCGCCGCAGCAGGAGGCGGAGCAGCCTGCCGCCGTCGGCTCCGACCGCCATGCGGATCGCCATCTCGGGAACGCGTTGCGCCACGGCGAAGGAGACGGCGGCGGCGATGCCCAGGGCGGTGGTGGCGAGGGCGAGGCCGGCAAACAGGGCCAGCAGCGAGGTGGTGAGGCGGGTCGGCGCGAGCGCCTCGCCGCGGACCTGCTCCAGGGTCTCCATCTCCGCCACCGGCTGATCGCGATCGATCGCGTGCACGGCCGCGCGCAGCCGGGCAAAGGCCACGGCGGGCGCGGCGCGGGCGCGCAGGAAGATCTGCACGCCCGCGCCATCCATCTGGAGATAGGGCGCGTAGAGCGCCGGCCGCGGCGGCGCGGTGAGCCCCTCCTGGCGCACGTTGCCCACCACGCCGACGACCGTCCGCCACTTCGGCTTCTCGGGCGCGTCGATGCTGAGGCGCTGACCGAGCGGGTCGCGGCCGGGCCAGAACCGCCGTGCCGCCTCCCGGTTGACGACCGCCACCAGCGGCGCCCTGGTGCCGTCGGCGGGCCGGAAGGTGCGGCCCGCGAGGAGGGGGATGCCGAGGACCTGAAAGTAGTTCTCGCTGGCGACGTGCAGGTCGACGTGCGGCAACGGCTGGCCCGGCACCAGCGGCTGCCCGGCGACGCGCAGCGCCGGAGTGATCGGCTCGTCGCTCGTCATCGGGACGTCGCTCGACAGCGCCGCCGGCGCCACCGCCGGGTCGGCGGCGAGGTCCGCCAGCAGGCGGGTGAAGAATTGCTGCGCCTGCGCCGGGGCGGCGTACCTGGTGGCCGACAGCGAGACCTTCGCCGTCAGCACCCGCTCGGGCCTGATGCCCGGCTCGACGCGCAGCAGCTGCACCAGGCTGCGCACCATGAGCCCGGCGCCGATGAGCAGCACGAAGGAGACGCCGACCTGGGTGGCCACCATCAGGTCGCGGAAATGGTGGCTGCCGCCGCTGGCGGTCCCCCGCCCGCTCGCCGCCCGCAGGCCGGCCGCCAGGTCGCCGCGCAGCGCGCGCGCCACCGGCACCCAGCCGGAGAGCAGCCCGGCGGCCAGGGAGAGGGCGAGAGAGAAGAGGAGCACCAGGCCGTCGATGCGGATCTCGGCGGCGCGGGGCGTGAACCGGCCGGCGAAGGCGACGAGCACCCCCAGCCCGCTCCACGCCAGCAGGCTCCCCAGGACGCCGCCCAGCAGCGCGGTCAGCACGTTTTCGGTGAGCAGCTGGCGGATCAGGCGCGCGCGGCTCGCCCCGAGCGCGGCGCGCACCACCACCTCCCGCTCGCGGCCGAGCAGCCGGGTGAAGGTCAGGTTGGCGGCGTTGGCGCAGGCGATCAGCAGCACCAGCCCGCTGGTGCCGAGCAGCACGAAGAGCGTCGGCCGGAAGGCGCCCACCAGCTCCTCGCGCACCGGCACCAGCGACACCGCCACGCCGTTCATGTCGGGCGAGGGGAACTGCCGGGCGATGCGGGCGCTGATCGTGGCGATCTCCGCCTGCGCCTGCGCCAGCTTGACGCCGGGCCTGAGCCGGCCCCAGAGATCGAGCAGGCGCGCCGAGCGGTCGGATTTCGTGCTCTCCGCGGCGCGGAAGGGGCAGGCCGAGGTGGGCATGAAGATCCGGTCCTTGCCGGGGTAGGCGGGCAGCCGGGGCAGCACGCCGACCACCAGGATCGGCCGCTCGTTCATGCGCAGGCGCCGGCCGACGATGCCGGGGTCGCCGCCGAAGCGCTCCCGCCAGTAGTCGTAGGTGAGCAGCAGCACCGGATCGGCGCCCGGCCGCTCGTCGTCGGGGCGCAGGTCGCGGCCGAAGAGCGGCGCCACGCCCAGGGTATGGAAGAAGCCCGCCGAGATCACGCCGGTCTGCACCCGGTCCGGCTCGGCGATGCCGAGCAGCGAGAAGGGCATCGAGTGGTATTCGTCGAGCCCGGCCAGGGTCAGCGTGGCGCGCCGATAATCGAGCAATTCCTGCACCGGAAAATAAAGTTGATCGGTGGCTGCCCCGGGTATGCGCGCCACCATGTGCACCAGCGCGTCACCCTGCGCGTAGGGCAGCGGGCGCAGGAGGACGCCGCGCGCCACGCTGAAGATCGCGGTGTTGGCGCCGATGCCGAGCGCCAGGGTGAGCACGATGACCAGGGTGTAGCCGGGATGGGCCGCGATCTGGCGCCAAGCCTGCCGCACATCGTGGCGGAGCTGAACGAGATACACGGCTCCTCCTTGCCGCGGACGCGCCGCGCCGGCGCACCGCAAACCGCGCGCACTGCCTTGATCAACCCAGAGCGCGACCCAGCAATTAGAAAATGTGCGAAATGATCGGTCGCCGTGACACCGCAATGGAAAGATTGGGGCGGCGCGCCGTCGCCCGCCAAGCTCAATTGATCAATGAGCGCAAGCGCGCCCGGCGCCGGGCCGGGCCGGCGCCGCCGTGGGAAGCGCAAGGATCGCCGAAAGAACGATGACGGAAGACATGCGGCGCGCGCCTGCCGCCGCCGGCGTCACCGGGGGAGCAGGATCGGGCGCTGGCTCGGCGCCCGGGCCAGGTTCTGCCGCCGTTTCATGCCCTGCTCCCTTGAGGGCCTCCCTGCCCTTCCCAGGTGTGCGCGCGGCGAACGCCGCCGGGTGGACCGGCGCCGCCCGCCGGCCTGCGCGATCGTGATCGCAGCGTGCGCCGCGATATGATGAGCCGCCACCGTGAGCTTCAACCGTCCTCTCGCACCGGCCCGCGATCGTCTCGCGGCGGCATACCGCCCCACCGGCGGCGAACGGAAGGAGAACGGGATGACCAGGCGTCGGATGGTGCTGGCGGGTGTCCTGGCGGCGGGTGTGCTGGCGGCGGCCGCCGCCGGCGCGCCGCGCGGCCGGGAGTTCGAGCTGACCGAGAGCTTCGCGATCGCCGAGCTGCCGCCGGGTGCGCAGCGGGTGGAGGTCTGGCTGCCCTACCCGGTGAGCGACGAGCATCAGGAGGTGACGGTCGAGGCCGTTTCCTCACCCGTGCCTTACGAGGTCGCCCGCGAGCCGCGCTTCGGCAACTCGATCCTCCACCTGGCGCTCTCCGGCGGCGGCCACCGCGACCTGGCGCTCGAGATGAAGGTGCTGGTGCGGCGCCGCGAGTATGCCCGTCCTGACGTCACCGGCGTCTCGGAGCGCGGTGCGGCGGCGGCGCCCGCCGGGGCGGCCGACGCGGGAGGGCCGGCCGGGGCGGCCGGGCCTACCAGTCCCGCCGGTCCCGCCAGCCCCGCCGGTCCCGCCAGCCCCTCTGACACCGCGATGTGGCTCCAGCCCGACCGCCTGGTGCCGCTCGACGAGCGGATCCGCCAGCTGTCGGCCGAGGTCACCCGCGGCCGGCAGGGCGACCTCGCCAAGGCGCGGGCGATCTACGACTACGTGGTGGACACCATGTCCTACGACAAGACCGGCACCGGCTGGGGCAACGGCGACATCCACTGGGCGTGCGACGCCAGGCGTGGCAACTGCACCGACTTCCACGCCCTGTTCATCGGCCTCAGCCGGGCGGCGGGGATTCCGGCCAAGTTCGAGATCGGCCTGCCGCTGCCGGAGACGCGCGGCGAGGGCGAGGTGCCCGGCTACCACTGCTGGGCCGAGTTCTACCTCGCGGGCCATGGCTGGGTGCCGGTGGATGCCTCCGAGGCGCGCAAGAACCCCGGAAAGCGGAATTACTTCTTCGGTGCGCTCGACGAGAACCGGGTGCAGCTCGCCATCGGCCGCGATCTGGTCCTCGAGCCGCGGCAGGCGGGAGCGCCGCTCAATTTCTTCGTCTACCCCTACGTCGAGGTGGACGGCCAGCCCTTCGCCAAGGTGACGCGGCGGTTCCGGTACCGCGACCGCGCCGCGGAGGCGGCTGGAAGCGGCGCTCGGGGCGGACATCACCGCCTCCTGCATCTACACCTGCACCGGGCTTATTCCTGCACCTGCCCCTGAAAACGCCGCGCATCGGCTCTGGACTACCGGCCGGTCTACGGACCGGCTCCAGCTCTGGCACTCCTCGATGAGCAAGAAGTCGATGGTCGCTCCAAGCTCCACCTTGACCGCGATATCGACCCTCCGTCTTGCCGAAGTCGCCTCGTCCTAAACTGCTGTCGGCCGTCGCTGGCCCAACCGTGGACTGGTGGGCGGCCGCCGAGCTCCCGCTCGGGAGCGCCACGCATCGTCCAGGAGGCGGCAATGCAGAAAGGCTCGATGGACCCGATAGCCCTCTTCGGGCAGATGGACGTCTATCTTCTGGACCAGCTGCTGCGACGCCGGATCGCTCCCGGCATGACGCTGCTCGAGGCGGGAGCGGGTGCGGGCCGCAACCTGGGCTTTTTCCTCGCCCAGGGCTATCCGGTGCTGGCCTTCGATCCCGAGGCCGGCGCCATCGCCGCGGTGCGGGCGCTCGCGGCGAGGCTCGCACCGCGGCTGCCGGCGGCCAACTTTCGCCAGGAGGCGGCGGAGTCGAATACCTTCCCGGACCACGCGGCACAGGTGGTGATCAGCAGCGCCGTCCTTCATTTCGCCCGCGACGAGGCGCATTTCGACGCGATGCTGCGCGGCACCTGGCGCCTCGTCTGCCCGGGCGGGATGCTGTTCTGCCGGCTCGCCTCCACGATCGGCATGGAGCACCGCTTCACGCCGTTGGGCGGCCGACGTTTCCTGCTCCCCACCGGCGGCGATTGGTTCCTCGTCGATCAAGCGTATCTGCTCGACTGGACCGCTCGCCTCGGCGGCGTCCTGCTCGACCCCTTGAAGACCACCGTGGTGCAGGATCAGCGCTGCATGACGACCTGGGTCCTGCGGAAACCGGCGTGAGCCTTGTGCGCTCCGGCCCTCCATATCCCATCCGCGCCGCACGCCGGCTGGTCGAGGGCCGTCGCCGCCAGCAGGCGAGCTGCGCGGCGTTCGAGGTCGGCGACGGCGGCGCCGCGGCTCAGAGGAAGGCGAAGGCGCGGTCGAAGGCGGTCTCGGCGCGGCCCGGGTCGCCGGTGAGCGCGGCGCCCAGCTCGATCAGGCTGGCGCGCAGCTGGCGCCGGCTCGACTGGCACGCCACACCGATGACGTGCGGCAGCGCGGCCCCGCCCGCCGCGCGCGGCGAGAGCACCTGCACCCGCTCGCCGGTCTCGCCGAACTCTCCGTCAACCGGCACGATCACGGTGTCGGCACGCCGTCCGAGCGCCCGCAGGTAGGAGACGAGCCGGTCGGGAGCGTCGCCGGGCCCGACGTCCGGCATCTCCTCCCCGATCTGCGTCAGATGCTCCCGCAGGGTCATCACCTGAACGCCGAGCTCGCTGAAAAAGTGCTCGAGCGAGCGCCGCACCCGACCCTGCGCGAGCAGCGGCGCGAGGGTGAGCGTCCGCGCGCCCGCCCGGCAGACCTCGGCGAGGGCGTAGCCGCGCTCCTCGAGCGCGCTGCGCCACGATGGCCCGGCGAACCACTGAGCGACCTGCGGCTGCAGGCGCTGCAGGGACCCGAGCGCCGGCGCCTCGCGGACGCACGCCTGGATCGCCTGCTCGGCGCCGGCCAGGTCCGGCGACAGGCCCTTCCGAAACTCCGGGCGCAGCCGGCGGTGCAGGCGGCGCAGCCGCCGCACGGCCTGGTCGGCGTGCCGGCGCAGCGTCTCCTGCAGGCCCGCGCCAGGCGCCGCGGCCGCGGCGGCCTCGCGCTCGAAACGGTCGTAGTCGGTGCGGGCCGCCGCGCAGAAGTCGTGCACGGCCAGGGTCTGGCGGGTGAATTTCTCGAAGTGCAGCCCCATGACCGCCAAGCCGACGGCCTCGGGCAGCTGCCGCGGACGGCGCAGGAGCGTGCGCAGCAGGAACCCGAGGTAGGCCGGGGCCTGACGGGACAGCAGCTGCCGCCGCAGCGAGCGCACCAGGGCCAGGAGCTCGGCGGTCTGGATGGGGCGGCGCCGCCCTGCCACCCCGGGACCCAGGTTCGAGAGCAGGGTCCAGCAACGCGCGAAGTAGCTCCTGAGGCCGGGATCGTAGAGCGTCGCGAGCACTCGCCGGTAGCCCTCGATCAGCACCCGGGGCTCGAGCTGCGGCCGGAAGTTGAGGGCGACCTCGGCGTTGTTGCCGCTCGACTCGCCCAGCAGCCGGCCCTCGGCGTCGAGCCGCGAGTACAGGTCGGTCCCGCGCAGGGCGGTGAGCAGGCCGACCATGGCCCTGGGGATGCCGGCCTCCTGGATGAAGGCGACCTGGGCGTCGAAGACCTCGGGTCCGTCGCCGTCCAGGCCGAGGATGAAGCCGCCGGAGACCTCCATCCCGGTGCGCTGGATCGCCCGCACCGCGTGCAGCAGGAAGTCGTCGTCCCCACGGCCGATGTTCTGCGGCTTGCGAGTGCGCTTGAGGGCCTCCGGGTTGGGGCTCTCGATGCCCAGGAACACCATCCTGAACCCGGCCTGCACCATGGCTTCCATCAGCGGCTCGTGCTGCGCCAGGTTGACGCTCGCCTCGGTGAACAGATCGAAGGGGTAGCCCCGCCGCTGCTGCCAGGCGGCGACCTCCGGCAGCAGGCGCATCGCCTCGCGGCGGTTGCCGATGAAGTTGTCGTCGACCAGGAAGACCGACCCGCGCCAGCCGAGGCCGTGGAGCGCGTCGAGCTCGGCGAGCATCTGAGGGTTCGACTTGGTTCGCGGCACCCGGCCGAAGAGCTTGGTGATGTCGCAGAACTCGCAGTCGAACGGGCAGCCGCGCGAGAACTGGAGCGCCATCGACGAGTAGGCGTCGAGGTCGAGCAGATCGAAGCGCGGCGCCGGCGTCGCGGTGATCGGCGGCTTGCGCTCCGGCCGGTAGATACGCTGCGCGCGGCCCGCCTCCCAGTCGGCGAGGAAGCGCGCCAGGGTCTCCTCGACCTCGTCGAGCACGTAGAAATCGGCGCCGGGGATCTCGTCGGCAAAGGAGGTCGGGTGCGGTCCGCCCACCGCCACCGGCTTGCCGCGGCCCTTGCAACGCGCGATCACCTCCTGCAGGGAGTGCCGCTGCACGATCATGCTGGAGGTGAGGACGAGGTCGGCCCAGTCGAGATCCTGGTCGGTGAGCGCGGCGACGTTGGTGTCGACGAGGCGCAGCCGGTAGTGGGCGGGAAACATCGCCGCCACGGTGAGCAGTCCCAGCGGCGGCATCGCCGACCGCTTCCCCAGCAGCTCGATCGCGTACTGGAAGCCCCAGTAGGAGGGCGGAAAGCGCGGATAGACGAGGAGGGCGTTGCGGGCCGGCAGCTCGTGATCGATCATTCCGTTGCCATCCTTTCCGGAGGGGTCTTGCCAAACTGGCCGTTGGATGCTACCACGACCGGTCCCGCCGCGGCGGCGGCCCTGGTCAGGGCCACGGCGGCGCCTGGCCGCGGTCGCGCTCGCTGGCCATCCCCGGCCGATGGGGGCAAGCCCCGGGGAGCACGCCCTCGCCCGGCAGGCCCCCGATCGGCGCTCTCGGCGCCCTCAGCGGCGCGACCAGCTTCGGCTCGAGTACATCGCCCGGCGAATCGCGTGATACGCGACGAGCAGCACGACCGCGCCGACGATGGCGACGAAGAAGCTGTAGAGGTTGAGCCCGGTGACGCCCGATCTGCCGAAATAGCCGAACAGCCAGCCGCCGACGACGGCACCGACGATGCCGAGGACGATGTCCAGGACGAACCCCTCGCCCGTCTTGTTGACGATCTTGCTGCCGACGAAGCCGGAGATCAGGCCGAGGACGATCCAAGCCAATAACGACATGAGAATCTCTCCTTCGAGTTGACGCTCTCGCCAACGCAAGATCTGCACGGAAGCATGCAGGTCTTAGATCCTGGCACCGGTCAACGTCGCCGCCTTCGAATAGCCCCGCCGACCGCCGCCAAGAACAAGCACGACGAGCACCCTACCGGGCGTTTTCCGGTGGCGATGCCTGCCGAACGCCAGAAATTGCAATGTCCGAGCCAGGTCGCCTCGGCCCCCAGCGTCGAAACGGCGACCGCGGCACTCGAGGCGAGCGGCTATCGGATGCTGGTCAAGAACAAGAGAGAGCCGTGGGACAGATCGTCAGCCGCTTCCTATCGCCGGAAGGGCTGCTGGTCGGGATCGCGTTCACTCCCTCGATGCGGGAAGAGAAGTAGCCCCCGGTGAGGCGGCGGCTGGCGCCTACGCCGCCCGGGTCACCGGCTCGGCCATGCCGACCAGGATGCGCCGCTCGCCCTCGTAGGGGGCGCGGCCGTGGGCGACCAGCATGTTGTCGAGCAGGAGGACGTCGCCCTGCTGCCAGGGGAAGGAGCGCGTCGCGCCCTGATAGACGGCGCGCAGGTGCTCGACCGTCTCCGGCTCGATCGGGCTGCCGTCGCCGTAATAGGTGTTGGCGGGCAGCTCGTCCTCCTCGAACTCGGCCAGGAGGGCGTCGCGGATCTCGGGTTCGAGGGTCGAAACGTGGAAGAAGGTGGCGTGATTGAACCACAGCGGCTCGCCGGTCCTGGGGTGCGGCGTGACCGCCGGACGGACCACCCGCGTCCGCAGGCGGCCGTCCGCTTTCCATTCCGTCGCGATGCCGCTCCGCCGGCAGTGCTCCTCGACCGCGGCGCGGTCGTCGGTCTGGAACACGGCCCGCCAGTCGAGGCCGAAGCCGTCGCCGAAGTTGCGCACCACCATCCACTGGCGGGCGAGGAAGCGCTCGCGCACCGCCGGATCGATGGCCGCCAGCAGGCGCCGGCAGTCGGCGATCGGCGTCTCCCCTCCCACCGCCGCGGGCTGCTGGCAGGCAAAGAAGATCTTCAACGGCCAGACGCTCTGATAGGAATTCTCATTGTGCAAGAAGATCGGATAGGCCGGCGGATAGTCCGTCGAAGTGTAGATCCGTCCCGCCACGCTGCTGCGCGGCGAGGAGCGCTCGCGGTACTCGAGCGCCTCGCCCGACACCGCACGGACGAAGCTCTCGAGCTGCTCCGGCAGGTCGAGCGCGAAGCCGCGGAACAGAATCCCGCCATGGCGGAGCAGGCGGTCTTCGAGGAAGCCGCGGCGCTCGGCGGCCCAGGCGGCCAGCGGCAGCCCTGACGAGCGCGGGCGGACCAGCAGCGGCATCGCACCGTCCGCAAACAGCGGGCGGACCTCCACGGCCTCCGTATCGGTGGGCGAAAGCTCCATGGCAAGCCGGTCTCAGGGCAGGGCGGGGGCGGGATCCGCCCGACAATCCGGACGCTGTCGCAGGGCCGCCGGTCGGACCTCTCCTGGCACTGAATTGTGGTGCCTCGACGCGCCCCAACCGTGACAACCGCAGCGTGATGCATCGGGCCGCCGAGGCCGCAGAGGAAGACGGAACGAGCCGCCGGCGCCACGCCGGCTCACCAGGCCGGAGGGCTCGGATGCGGTAAGCTATGCCGCCTCGGCGAACAGGATTCTCGGCGGCAGGGGCACCAGTCCTGGCCCTTGGCGCACCTCTTTGTAGGGTACCAGGTCCCATCGGCCCTCTGTAGCTGGATCATGACCGGAGCGGATGCATTTGAAGAGGCGGTTTAGTGACGAAGCGATGGCACGAGACAGACGGGCATCCTGAAGCCAACCAGCCGGCGGATTTGCCGCGCAGTCCTCGAGCGGAGATGCGGCGCCGCAGCGGCTCGGAGATCGCGATCATCGGCATGGCGTGCCGCTTCCCCGGCGCCGGCACCTGCGAGGAGCTGTGGCGGAATCTGCGCGACGGGCGGGAGTCGCTGACCCGGCTGAGCGACGACGAGCTGGCGCGCGCCGGCGTCCCGCCACGGCAGGCGGCGGCGCCGCAGTACGTGCGCCGCGCCCCGGTGCTCGACGACATCGAGTGGTTCGATGCCGATTTCTTCGGCTACACGCCCACCGAGGCGCGGCTGATGGACCCGCAGCAGCGCCTGTTCCTCGAATGCGCCTGGGAGGCGTTCGAGCAGGCGGGCCACGTGCCGGGCGCCGGCAGGCGCGCGGTCGGCGTGTTCACCGGCGCCAAGACCAACACCTACCTGCTGAGCCTGGCCGCCAACCCCGAATTCGTGCGCACGGCGGACGTGTTCCAGCTCGCCCTGGGCAACGACCTGGCGATGATGGCGACCCGCGTGTCCCACAAGCTCGACCTGCGCGGACCGAGCTACGCGCTGCACACCGCCTGCTCGACGTCGCTGGTCGCGGTCCATCTCGCCTGCCAGAGCCTGCTGCTCGGCGAGTGCGCCATGGCGCTGGCCGGCGGCGCCGCGGTCAACGTGCCGCAGCGCAAGGGCTATCTCCATCAAAAGGGCGGCATCCTATCGGCGGACGGCAGCTGCCGCACCTTCGACGCGCGGGCCGACGGCAGCAACTTCGGCAACGGCGCCGCGGCCGTGCTTCTCAAGCGCCTCGCCGACGCCGAGGCCGACGGCGACACGATCCATGCGGTCATCCTGGGCTCCGCCACCAACAACGACGGCGCCGAGAAGGCGAGCTTCGCGGCGCCCGGCGTCGCCGGGCAGATCGAGGTGCTGCTCGAGGCGATGGCCTGCGCCGGCGTCGACGCGGAGTCGATCTCCTATCTCGAAGCGCACGGCACGGCGACGCCGCTCGGCGACTCGATCGAGATGCTGGCGCTGACCGAGGCGTTCCGCGCCTCGACGGCGCGGCGCGGCTTCTGCGCCATCGGGTCGGTCAAGACCAACCTCGGCCACCTCGAGACCGCCGCCGGCATCGCCGGCCTGATCAAGACCGCGCTCGCCCTGCGCCACCGCCAGATCCCACCCAGCCTGCATTTCGAGCAGCCCAACCCGAGCATCGATTTCGCCGGCAGCCCGTTCTACGTCAACACCCGCCTGGCCGAGTGGCCGGCGGGGAGCGGCCCGCGCCGGGCCGGGGTCAGCTCGTTCGGCATCGGCAGCACCAACGCGCACGTCATCCTGGAGGAGCCGCCCGCGGCGCCGGCGCCGGCTCCCGGCCGGCCGTGGCAGCTGCTCGTCCTGTCGGCGCGCAGCCCGGCCGCGCTCGACCGCGCCACGGAGCGGCTGGCGCGGCATCTCGCGGCCCCCGGAGAGATGGATCCGCCGGCGCTCGCCGACGTCGCCTTCACCCTGAGCGCCGGCCGCAAGGAGCTTCCCCACCGGCGGATGGTGGTCTGCCGCGGCGGCGAGGACGCGGCGGCGGCGCTCGCCGATCCGGCGCGGGCGCTCTCCTGCGAGAGCGGCGCCGGCCGGCCGGTGGCGTTCCTCTTCCCCGGCTTGGGCGAGCACTCGGCCGGGATGGCGCGCGGCCTCTACGACGAGGAGCCGGTGTTCCGCGCCGAGATCGACCGCTGCGCCGAGGCGCTGCTCCCCCTCCTCGGGATGGACGTGCGCGAGCTGCTGTTGCACGGCGCTGGGCCGGTTCCGGGCGCCCCGGCAGATCCGGGCACTCGGGAAGCTCCGGGCAGCCAGGCGGCTCAGGAGGCTCCAGCGGCTCCGGGGATCCCTGCTGCCGCATTGACCCCGGCGCAGGACTCCTCCGCCTCGGACCCGGCCGCCATCGACCTGCGCCGGCTGCTCGGCCGCGGCGGCGCCGCCGGCGGCAGCACCGGTGGCGGCGATCGCAGCGGTGGCGGCGGCGGTGCCTCCGATGGCGGCGCGGCGGCGGCGGCGGGCTGGCTCCGGCCCTCGCTAGCCCAGCCGGCGCTCTTCGCCGTCGAGATCTCCCTGGCGCGGCTGTGGATCTCCTGGGGCATCCGGCCGCAGGCGCTGCTCGGCTACAGCCTGGGCGAGTACGTGGCGGCCTGCCTGGCGGGCGTGCTCACCCTGCCGGAGGCGCTGCGCCTGGTGGCCGGACGGGCGCGCCTGATCGAGGAGCTGCCGGCCGGCGGCATGCTCGCGGTGACGCTCACCGCGGCGGAGCTGGCGCCGCGGCTGGCCCGGCACGGGCTGTCCCTCGCCGCCGACAACGGGCCGGCCGGCGGCGTGGCGGCGGGGAGGGAGGAGGCGGTCGCGGCGCTGGCGCGCGAGCTGAGCGCGGAGGGGATTGCCTGCCGCCGGCTGCCCGTCACCCACGCCTTCCACTCCGCCGAGATGGCGCCGCTCGCCGCGCGCCTGACCACCCTGGCGCGCACGGTGACGCTGTCGCCGCCGCGGATCCCGTATCTCTCGAACGTCACCGGGACCTGGATCACCGCCGCCCAGGCGACCGATCCGGCCTGGTGGGCGCGGCACCTCTGCGAGCCGGTGCGCTTCGGCGACGCGGTGGAGCGGCTGCTGGCCGGCGGCAGCCGGTCGCTGCTGGAGATCGGTCCCGGTCAGGGGCTGGGCTCGTTCGTGCGCCAGCATCCGAGCTGCGACGACGCGACCGCGCGCGAGACCTTCTCCTCGCTCCCCAACGCCTACAGCCGGCAGCCGGACCTCGCCTTCCTCCTCGGCACGCTGGGCAAGCTCTGGCTGACCGGCCAGCCGGTGGACTGGCAGGCGTTCTGGTCCGGCCAGGCCCGCCGCCGCGTGCCGCTGCCGACCTATCCCTTCGAGCGGCAGCGCTTCTGGATCGACCTGCCGCAGCTGGCGCAGCCGGCGCCAGCCGCTGCCGAAGCGGCGGCGCCGCCGGCGGCGGCCGCGGCGGAGGCGCCCA
>JASLEW010000980.1 GCA_030150965.1 Thermoanaerobaculia bacterium
GGCGGCAGGACGGCGAAGGCGGCGCGTCCGCCGGTCTCCGCCGCCGAGCTGCGCGCCTTCCTGCGGCGGCGGCTGCCCGAGCCCCTGGTGCCCGCCCTGCTCATCCCCCTTGCGGCGCTGCCGCTCACCGCCAACGGCAAGGTGGACCGGCGCGCCCTGCCACCCCCCACGTCGGCGACGGCGGCGCCGGCGGCAACGGCGGCGCCGGCGGCGACGGCGGCGATGGCGGCGGAGGGGGCGACGGCGGCAACAGCCGCGACGGCGGCGAAGGGGGCGAAGGGGGCGGCAGCGGCGACGGGGGCGACGGCATCAACGGCGGCGATGGGGGCCAAGAGAGCGACGGCGGCGAAAGGGGCGACAGCGGCGCTGCCGGCGCGGGGCGCGACGTTGGCGATGGTGGCGCAGGACGGGATGGCGGCGAAGGGCGCGACGGCGGCGCATGCGGGGACGGCGGCGCTCCCGGCGCGGGGCGCGACGTCGGCGATGAGCGCGCAGGAGGGGATTGCGGCACAGAAGGCGACGTTGGCGATGGCGGCGCAGGAGGCTGCGGTGGCGCGCGAGGAGGCCGGCCGGCATGCGTCCCTCGCGCCGCGACCGCCGCGGGCACCGCGCCCTTCGCCGACTCCGCCGGCGCCACGGGCGGAGATCGTCGAGCTGATCGCCGGCATCTGGGAGGAGTCGTTGGGGCTGGACGGCTCGCCGGCCGAGCCCGGAACCGCCGGCGATGCGGGAGCCGGAGGATCCGGAGGAGCCAGGGGAGCCGGGAGAGGCGGAAGAGCCGGAAGAGCCGGCGACGTGGGCGCCGGCGTGAGTGTAAGCGGCGGCGGAAAAGCGGGAGCCGGGAGGGCCAGGGCCGCCGCAGCCGCCGCCGCGCCGGCCCGGCGGCTGGGCCTGGACGACGACTTCTTCGACCTCGGCGGAGATTCCCTGCACGTCACCCGCGTCCTGTCGCGCCTGCGCCGTGCCCTCGGGGTCGAGCTGCCCTTCCGCACCCTGTTCGAGGCACGCACCCTCGGCGCCCTGGCCAGGGTGGTGGAGGCGGCGCGGCAGGGCGGCGCGGCGCCCGCGGGCCTGCCGCCGCTGGTGGCGCCTGGGGCGGCGGCGGAGGGCGGCCGACGGACGGCCGGGAGCCGGAGCGAGGATGGCGCGCATGGCGGGGAGCGCCCGCTGCTGCCGCTCTCGTTCTCCCAGCAGCGCCTCTGGTTCCTCGACTGCCTGGCGCCGGGGAGCGCCGTCTACAACATCCCGGCGGTCTGGGAGCTCGACGGCCCGCTGCGGCCCGCGGCGCTCGCCGCCGCCCTGGCCGCGCTGGTGCGGCGCCATGAGGTCCTGCGCACCCGGTTCGTGGAGCTGGACGGCGAGCCCCGGCAGCAGGTGCGGCCGGCGGCGCCGGTGCCGCTGCCGGTCATCGATCTCGGCGGGACCGCGCTCGCCGGCGGCGGCCGGCGGGCGGCGGAGCTGGCGCGGCTGGCCCGCGGGGAGGCCGCCGGATCCTTCGATCTGACGCGGGGGCCGCTGCTGCGCGCCGGCCTGGTGCTCCTGGGCGGCGGGCGCCAGCGCCTGCTCCTCACGCTGCACCACATCGTCTTCGACGGCTGGTCGGAGGGGGTGCTCGCGGCCGAGCTGCCGGCGCTCTACGCCGCCGCCGCGGCGGGGCTCCCGTCGCCGCTGCCGCCGCTGCCGGTGCAGTACGGCGATTTCGCCGCCTGGCAGCGCGCCTGGCCGCGCGAGGTGCTGGCCGGCCAGCTCGCCTTCTGGCGGGAGCGCCTGGCCGGCGCTCCGGCCGCCCTGGAGCTGCCCGCGGACCGGCCCCGCCCCGCGGTGCAGAGCTTCCGCGGAGCCACCCGCGAGCTGCGCTGGCCGCCCGCGGTGAGCGCCGGCCTGCGGCAGGCGGCGCGGCGCGAAGGTGTCACGCTCTACATGCTGCTGCTGGCCGGCCTGGCCGGCCTGCTGGCGCGCTGGAGCGGCGCCCGCGACCTGCTCCTCGGCACGCCGGTGGCCAACCGCACGCGGCCCGAGGTCGAGGGCCTCGTCGGCGTCTTCGTCAACACCCTGGCGCTGCGCCTGCGGCCGGCCCCGAGCGCCGGCTTCCGCCAGCTCCTGGCCGCGGCGCGCGAGATGGCGCTCGCCGCCTTCGCCCACCAGGACCTGCCGTTCGAGGCGCTGGTCGAGGAGCTGCGCCCGGAGCGCGACCTGTCGCGCCATCCCCTGGTGCAGGTGATGCTCGCCCTGCAGAGCGCGGGCGATGTGCTCGGTACCCGCGGCACCGCCTGGGAAGGAGCGGACGCCGCGGATGCCACAGACTCCGGATACGCCTCGAAGGCCGCGGATGCCGCGGATGCTGCGGATGCTGCGGATGCCACGAACTCCGAATACGCCTCGAATGCCGCGGATGCTGCGGATGCCACAGACTCCGGATACGCCTGGGATGCCGCGGATGCTGCGGACTCGGGAAACGCCGGGGGCGCCGGGAAGGTCGGGGACGGTGCCCGCCCTGCCGGTGCCGCCCACGCTGCCGCAACCGTTCGCGCGGCCGGCGTTCCCCGCGGTGCCCGCGCGGCACGGCGGCAGGGCCGGTCTGCCGGCCGGGGCGAGCGGAGCGCCGAGGTCCGCTTCCGGCCGCGCCGGCCGAGCGTCAGCGCCACCGCCAAGTTCGACCTGGCGCTGATGGTCGAGGAGGACGGCGAAGGGGGGCTGACCGCCACCCTGGAGTTCGCCACCGACCTGTTCACCGGGGCCACCGCCGCCCGGCTGCTGGAGCACCTCACGGCCCTGCTGCACGCCGCGGTGGCGGCGCCGGAGGTGCCGCTCGCGCGCCTGCCGCTCCTCGCCGCGGCCGAGCGCCATCAGCTGCTGGCGGAGTGGAACGACAGCGCCGTGCCCGCGGAGCAGCGCGCGGCCGCCGATTCCGGCGCCGGCCCCCGGGTGCACGAGATGGTGGCCGCGCAGGCCCGGCAGCGGCCGGCGGCGCCGGCGGTGGTGCACGCGGACCGGTGCCTCACCTTCGGCGAGCTCGACCGCTGCGCCCGCCGGCTGGCGCTGGCCCTGCGCCGCGCCGGGGTCGGCCCCGAGGTCCGCGTCGGCGTCTGCCTGGAGCGCTCTCCCGAGCTCATCGTCGCGGTGCTGGCGGTGCTCCGGGCCGGCGGCGCCTACGTGGCGCTCGACCCCTCCCTGCCGCTCGACCGCCTGCGTTTCCAGTGGGAGGACGCGGCGGTCCCGGTGCTGCTCGCGGCGCCCGGCCCGGTGGCCGAGGCCGCCGCCGCCGCGGGCGTGCGCTGCCTGGTGGCCGGACCGTCCCCCGGCCCACGGCGGTCCGTCTCCGGGTTCTCCTGGAGCGGCCGGCCTCCGGCCCGGCGGCCTGTCGGGAAGGGGGCCGCCGTCGCGGCGGAGCACCTCGCCTACGTCATCTACACCTCGGGCTCGACCGGCCGCCCGAAGGGGGTGGAGCTCACCCACGGCGCGCTGCGGAACCTGGTGCGCTGGCACCACCGCGCCTTCGACGTGCGCGCCGGCGACCGCGCGACGCTGCACGCCGGGGTGGGCTTCGACGCGTCGGTCTGGGAGACCTGGGCGTACCTGACGCGCGGCGCCAGCCTGCACGTGCCGCCGGCGGAGGCGCGCGGCGCCGCCGAGGAGCTGGGGCGCTGGGCGGTGGAACACGGCGTCACCCACGCCTTCCTGCCGGTGTCCCTGGCCGAGGCGTTCCTCGACCTGCCCTGGGACACGGAAGAGCGGCGGCCGGCGCTGCGCCACCTGCTGACCGGCGGCGACCGCCTGCACCGCCACCCGCCGCCCGGCCTGCCGTTCGCCCTCACCAACAACTACGGCCCCACCGAGGCAACGGTGGTGGCCACGTCGGGCCTGGTGGCGGCTTCTGCCGCCACCCTCGAGACATCGGCGGCTCTTGCCGCCACCCCCGAGGCATCGGCGGCTCCTGCCGCCACCTCCCAGGCATCGGCGGCTTCTGCCGCCACCTCCGAGGCATCGGCGGCCCTTGCCGCCACCTCCGAGACATCGGCGGCTCCCGCCGCCACTCCCGAGACATCGGCGGCAGCCGCCGGCTTCGGCCTTCCCGGCCTGGGAAGGCCGATCGACAACGTGCAGGTCCACGTGGCCGACCCCTGGGGCGGCGACCCCTGGCCGGTGGCGGTGGGCGTCACGGGCGAGCTGCTGGTCGGCGGCGCCGGCCTGGGGCGTGGCTATCAGCGGCGCCCGGACCTCACCGCCGAGCGCTTCGTGCCCGACCCGTTCGCGCTGCCGGGCGCCCCGGCGGGGGGGCGCCTCTACCGCACCGGCGACCTGGTGCGCCGGCGCCCGGACGGCGGCATCGAGTTCCTGGGGCGCCTCGATCACCAGGTGAAGATCCGCGGCTACCGCGTCGAGCTGGGGGAGATCGAGGCCGCGCTCCTCCGCCATCCGCGGGTGGGGAGCGCCGCGGTCCTGGCGGTCGAGGGAGCGCTGCTCGCTTTCGTCACGCCCTGCCTCGCGGACGCCGCACTCGGGCTCCGGGACGCCCCGGCTCCGCAGGTTGCGCCGGCTCCGCGGCAGCCGGGCGCCCTTCCGGCACCGCACCCCCCGCCGGCGCCCGGCGCGCCGCCGGCTGTCCCGCCGGACGCGGAGCTGCGCCGCCACCTGCGGCGCGAGCTGCCGGAGCACATGGTCCCCGCCGGCTTCGTGCCGCTCGCGGCGCTGCCGCTGACCGCGAGCGGCAAGGTGGACCGCCAGGCGCTGGCGCGCCTCGGCCCGCGCCGCCC
>JASLEW010000982.1 GCA_030150965.1 Thermoanaerobaculia bacterium
GTCTCGCGGGTGCGGGCGGCCTTCGGGGTCGAGCTGCCGCTGCGGGCGGTCTTCGAGCACCCGACGGTGGCCGGCCTGGCCCGGGAGATCGTGCGGCCGGCGCGCCCGGGGAGCGCCGCGCCGCCGCCGGTCGGGCGGGCCGACCGCGGCGCGGATCTGCCGCTCTCCTTTGCGCAGCAGCGGCTCTGGTTCATCGATCAGCTGGAGGGCGGCTCGCTCTACAACGTCCCGCTCGCCCTGCGGGTGAGCGGCCGGGCATCCCTCGCGGCGCTGTCGCGGGTGATGGGCGAGGTGCTGCGCCGGCACGAGGTGCTGCGCACGGCGTTCCCGGCCGAGGGCGGCCGGCCGCGGCAGGAGGTGCTGCCGGCGGCCGGCTTCGCCCTGCCCCTCGCGGACCTCTCGTCGCTGCCGCCCGGGCGCCGGGAGCGGGAGGCGGCGGGCTGGATCGAGCGCGAGGCGCAGCGGCCGTTCGCCCTGGCGCGCGGGCCGCTGCTGCGGGCGGCGGCGTGGCGGCTCGCGGCCGGCGAGCACTTGCTGCTCGTCGCCATGCATCACATGGTGAGCGACGGCTGGTCGCTGGATGTGCTGGTGCGCGAGGTGGCGGCGCTCTACCCGGAGCTCGCCGCCGGCCGCCCGTCGCCCCTGGCCGAGCTGGCGGTGCAGTACGCCGACTTCGCCGCCTGGCAGCGCTCCTGGCTGTCGGGGGAGGTGCTGGCGGGCGAGGTCGCCTGGTGGCGCGAGCGCCTGGCCGGCACGCCATGGCTGCTGGAGCTGCCGGCCGACCGGCCGCGCCCGCCGGTGGCGAGCTACCGCGGCGCGGTCGTCCCGTTCACCCTGCCGGAGAGCCAGGTATCGGCCCTGCGGACCCTCTGCCGCAGCGCCGGCGTGACGCTGTTCATGGCGCTCCTCGCCGCCTTCCAGGCGCTGCTCGCCCGCCTCTCGGGCCAGCGCGCCTTCGCCGTCGGCACGCCGATCGCCGGCCGCAACCGCCTGGAGACCGAGCCGCTCATCGGCTGCTTCGTCAACACCCTGGTGCTGCGCTGCGAGCTCGCCGACGACGCCGCGGTCGGCGGCCTGCTCGCCGGCGCGCGGGCCGAGACACTGGCGGCCTATGCGCACCAGGACCTGCCGTTCGAGAAGCTGGTCGAGGAGCTGGCGCCGCAGCGCAACCTCGCCCACGCGCCGCTCTGCCAGGCGATGCTGGTGCTGCAGAACCTGCCGCGCGCGCCGCTCGCGCTGCCGGGAGTCACGCTCACGCCGCTCGACCTCCCGGGCGGCCGGACCGAGCTGGACCAGACCTGGACGCTGACCGAGAGCGAGGGGCGGCTGCTGGGCACGGTGGCCTATGCCACCGACCTGTTCGACCGCACCACGGTCGAGCGCTGGATCGGCCACTTCCGCTCGGTGCTGGCGGCGATGGCGGCGATGGCGGCGATGGGCGCGAACGTCGAGACCGCGGTCGCCGCCCTGCCGCTCCTGGGCGCGGCCGAGCGCCAGCAGCTGCTGCGCGAGTGGGCCGGCCGCGGCGAGGCGGCGGCGGGAACGGTCGGGGAGCTGTTCGCCGCCCAGGTCGAGCGGCGGCCGGAGGCGGTGGCGGCGGTGGCGGGGCCGGACGGCGAGCGCAGCCTGAGCTACGGCGAGCTGGCGCGGCGGGCCGGCCGCCTGGCGCGGCACCTGCGAGAGCTGGGGGTGGGTCCGGAGGTGCCGGTGGGCCTCTGCGCCGAGCGCTCGCTCGAGCTGCTGGTGGGGCTCCTGGGCATCGTCGGCGCCGGCGGAGCGTACGTGCCGCTCGACCCGCAGGATCCGGCCGAGCGGCTGGAGTGGCTGATCGAGGACACGCTGCTGCCGGTGGTGGTGGGATCGGCACGCTTCCTGGGCGAGCTGCCGGTGCGCGGCTGGACGCAGCTCGTCGAGCTGGAGGCCGATAAGGGATGGGCGGCGGCGCCCGGCGGCGGTGATGGCAGGGGCGGCGGGGCCGGCGGGAGCGGCGATGACCGGATGGAGGGCGAGGCCGTGGCCGCCCGCGGCGCCGCGAGCAGCGCCGGGATCGGCGGCGGCGCGGCGGCGGGCGTGGAGCCGGACAATCTGCTGTACGTGATGTACACCTCGGGCTCGACCGGGCGCCCCAAGGGGGTCGGCGCGGTGCACCGCGGGGTGGTGCGGCTGGTGCGCGACGGCGGCTTCGCGGACCTCGGAGCCGGGCAGGTGTTGCTGCAGCTGGCGCCGCTGCCGTTCGACGCCTCGACGCTGGAGATCTGGGGCGCGCTCCTGGGCGGCGGCCGGCTGGTGATGGCGCCGCCGGGGGCGCTGTCGCTGGCGGAGCTGGGCGGCTGGCTGGAGCGCGAGCAGGTGACGACGCTGTGGCTGACGGCGGGCCTGTTCCACGAGATGGCGACGCAGCAGGGCCGCAGCCTGGGAGGCCTGCGTCAGCTGCTGGCGGGGGGCGAAGTGCTGCTCCCGCAGGTGGTCGAGCGGGCGCTCGCGGAGCATCCGGGCCTGACGCTGATCAACGGCTACGGGCCGACCGAGAACACCACCTTCTCCAGCTGTCACCGCCTGTCGTCAGGCACGGGGGGCACGGCGGCCGCGGCGGGCGGCTCGGTGCCGATCGGCCGGCCGATCGGCGGCAGCGAGGCCTACGTGGTGGACGGCTGGGGCGGCGCGGCGCCCACCGGGGTGGCCGGCGAGCTGCTGGTGGGCGGCGCGGGCCTGGCGCGCGGCTACGTGCAGCGGCCGGAGCTGACGGCCGAGCGCTGGGTGCCGGACGGCCTGAGCGGCGGCGCGGGCCGGCGGCTGTACCGCACCGGCGACCGGGTGCGCTGGCTGCCGGAGGGGACGCTGCAGTTCCTCGGCCGGCTGGACGCGCAGGTGAAGGTGCGCGGCCACCGCATCGAGCCGTCCGAGGTGGAGGCGGCGCTGCTGGGCATCGCCGGGGTGGAGCAGGCGGCGGTGGCGGCGGCGGCGCAGGGCGCGGACCGGCGGCTGGTGGCCTGCGTGGTCCTGGCGCCGGGCCGGCGGCTGGGCCTGGGCGAGATGCGCGAGCAGCTGCGCTCGCGGCTGCCGGAGGCGCTGGTGCCGACGGGGCTCGCGGTGCTCGACGCCCTGCCGCTGACCGCCCGCGGCAAGGTGGACCGGCGGGCCCTGCAGGCGCTGGCCGCGGGTGCCGGGGCCGGGGAGGGGGAGCACGGTCCCGGCGGGGGGACGACGCGGCCGGCGGCGGCGCCCGGCTCGCCGGTCGAGGAGATCCTGGCGTCGATCTGGAGCGACGTGCTGGGCGTGCCGCGGGTGGGGACCGAGGACAACTTCTTCGACCTGGGCGGCCATTCGCTGCTGGCGACGCGGGTGGTCGCGCGGCTGCGGACGGTGTTCGGGGTCGAGCTCGCGCTGCACCAGCTGTTCGAGGCGCCGACGGTCGCGGGCCTCGCCCGGGAGATCGAGCGGGCGTCCCGCGCGGCGCCCGCTCGATGGCCGGCGCCGCCGTGCCGGCCGCC
>JASLEW010000989.1 GCA_030150965.1 Thermoanaerobaculia bacterium
GCCCCGGCGGCACCCGGTCCGCCCCGGCGCCCGGAGCCCGCGGCGTCCGGGCTCCAGGGCGCGCCCTACACGCGCGCCGTGGACGTGGCGACGGCCGGCTGGGTGCGGGTGCCGCTCGACCTGGCCGCGCTGCGCCACCTCGGCCGCGACAGCAGCGTGCGGATCGCCTCGCCGGGCGGTGAGGAGCTGACGCGCTGGATCCTGCCCACCATCCCGGAGAGCGACCGCCGCCCGGTCAAGGTGCTGGGCGTGCAGCAGGACGACCACGGCTGGACGCTGCGCCTCGACGTCGGCCCCGAGCCGCTGATCCACGAGCGCCTGCTGCTCGACCTCGCCCGCCTCACCACGGTCCCCGCGGTCACCCTCGACGGCAGCGCCGATGGCAAGAGCTGGGAGCCGCTGGTGGCCGGCGACCTGTTCCGGCTCGGCCAGGGGGAGGGCCTGGCGCGCACCTCGCTGCTCTACCCGGCGACCTCGGCGCGCTACCTGCGGCTCGCCTGGCCGCGTCAGGCCGGCTTTCCCGAGCTGCGCAGCGTCCTGGTGGAGCCCACCTCGCCGGGCCGCTCGCTCACCGTGACCTCGCCGAACAACCCCTGCCGCACCGGTGCGCTCCCCTCCGCCGTGGCCTGCCGCCTGCCGCTGCCCGCCGCCGGGCAGACGGTGCGGCGCCTGACCGTGGAGCTCGCGGGCGGCGGCGGCGTCGGCTACCGGCTCTACCTGCCCAGGGACGGCCGCTGGGAGCCGCTCGCCCAGGGCGTCTGGCCGGCGGTCCGGGCCCGCCACGTGGTGCCGCTGCCCGGCGGGCCGCTGGCGGCCGACATGCTCCGCCTGGAGCTGTTTGCCGCCGCCGGCGGGCCGCCCCCCAAGCTGCTCAGCCACAGCTTCGACCTCGCCGTCGAGACCGTGCTGTTCTACGCCGAGGCTCCGGGACGCTACAGCCTCTCCTACGGCGGCGCGCCGCCGGCTTCCGGGGCTGCCGGGGCCGGCGCCGACGCCCCCGACGCCGGACGGTCGCTGGCGGCGGGGGTGGATGCGGCCTGGGTGACGCCCGGGCCCGAGGAGGCCGGGCACCCGGCACCCCTGCCGGCCGCGGCCGCGCTCGGCGCCAAGCTGGCCACCGAGCGCTTCCACGGCGCCTGGGCGGTCACCGCCGCCAACGCCGCGCCCGGCGACCTGGTGCGCCTCCAGCTGCCGGACGCCGTCTACGGCGTGGCGCGGCCGGACCTCGGCGACCTGCGGCTGGCGGTGGCCAACCGCCAGGTCCCCTACGTGCGCTGGAGCCCGCCCGAGCCGCTCCTGGTGCTGGAGCGGGCCGACCTGAGGCCCGAGGCGGAGAAGGGAGCGCGTTACAGCCACCTCGAGGTGCCGCTGCCCGCCGCGGCCCTGCCGCTCACCGAGATCCGCCTGGCGGCGCCGCCGACCGCGCTGCGCCGCCCGGTCGGCGTGCGCTATCCCGATCCCGGCCCGCCCGGCCTGGCGCGGCGCGACGAGCGGCTGGTGGCGCGCGACAGCTGGGACTGCCTGCCGGAGCCGCCGCTGCCCTGCCGCCTGATCCTCCCCCTGCCCGGACGGGCGCCGCACCACCTCACGGTGCGCTTTGCCGACGGCGACAACCCGCCGCTCGGCAGCGTCGACGTCACGCTCTGGCGGCGCGGCGACGTGCTGCTCTTCGCCTGGCCGGGCCAGGGCAAGGTGCAGCTGCTCGCCGGCGCACCGGAGCTGAAGGCGCCGGTCTACGACCTGGCCGCCCTCGCCGACGCGCTGCCGTCACGCCCATGGCAGGCCGCCGAGGTGGATCTGGCCGGCGATCTCCAGGAGGTGGTGCCTCCGTGGTGGAGCCGCTGGGTGCTCCCCGGCACCCTGGCCGTGGCCGGGCTCTTCCTGCTGGTGCTGCTGCGGCGGATCGTCACCGAGGTCTGAACCTCTCCGCGGCGCCACCCTGCCGGCCGGCCGGGGCCGGACCTCCCGCTGCCGGTGGGCGCGCGCGGCGCCGCGCGGCGCGAGGACGCAGGACGCTCTCGCCGGGCGGTGAGCGGCGCGCGAAGTCGGTGGGAGGCAGGGGACAGAAGAGGAGAGAGGAGAAGAGAAGGGGAGAGAAGGAGAAAGGAGAGACGACGAGAGGAGCCGAGGGCGCGAGGCAGGGTGCGGCCGGAGGGCTCAGGGAAGAGTGGCTCCTCGGGAGGGATTTGAACCCCCGACCAATCGGTTAACAGCCGATCGCTCTACCACTGAGCTACCGAGGAGTGGAACGGCACGGGCCGAGCCCGAAAGCCGGATGTTAGGCGTCCGGGCGCGGGCTTGTCAATTCCGCCAATCGCCAGGTCGCGGGGCCATGGCCCCGCGGTCTTGCCGGTGGCGGCCGTTGCCGGCCGTTGCCGGCCGCCGGCGGCATGGGGGCTCCCCCGGCATTGCGGAATATTGTGGTTTTTCGCCCGGCCGGCGATGCGGCCACAGCCCGTCGTGGCTCACCGTCGCGCCGGCCCCGCCGCGTGTCCCCTGCCCGCATCGCATTGCGCTTCTTACCTCAGCGAGCCCCGTGAAGGGTCTGCTGTGAACGGCCGGCAACGGCCGAGGGAGCTGCGATGACCAGAAGAGCAGCATGGATCTCTTGCCTCGTCCTGGCGGCCGGACTGCCGGCGGGGAGCCTGCCGGCGCACGCCGGCGAATCCTGCGTCACCAGTGCGCCGAACGCCTGCTCGACCAGCCCCATCTTCTCCAACGGCAGCTACGGCGCCAACAACGACGCCTTCGGCTACAACACCTTCCCCTCGAACGTTTCCGGCGGCGGCAACGTCGCCGTGGGCGACGCCGCGATGTGGAAGAGCTCCAGCGGCGACGAGAACGTGGCGGTGGGCATGGAGGCGCTGGAGCTCAACGTCTCCGGCAGCGACAACGTCGCGGTGGGCTCGACCGCGCTGCTCTTCAGCACCGCCGACGGCGGCACGGCGGTCGGCTACGAATCGCTTTACAACAACACGACCGGCCCCTACAACACCGGCACCGGTTTCCAGACCCTGTTCTCCAACACCACCGGCTCCTACAACACCGCCGCCGGCTATCAGGCCCTGTTCAGCAACACCACCGGCGGCGACAACGCCGCGCTGGGGATGTACAGCCTCTACGGCAACACCACGGGCTTCTACAACACCGCGGTGGGAGCCGGGGCGCTGATGCACCTGGCCGGCGGCTCCTACAACGTGGCGATGGGCCTCCTCGCCGGCTCCTCGTACACCGGCAGCGAGAACAACAACATCGCGCTCGCCAGCAGCGGCGTGGCCGGCGACGTCGGGGTGACGCGGATCGGCAGCTCCGGCGCCCAGACCCAGGCGTACGTCGCCGGGATCTACGGCGCCACCGCCTCCTCCGGCATCCAGGTCTTCGTCAACAGCGCCGGCAAGCTGGGGACCGCAACCTCGTCGCTGCGCTTCAAGGAGGACGTCGCCGACCTGGGGGCGGCGAGCGACGAGCTGATGCGGCTGCGCCCGGTCAGCTTCCACTACAAGGCGCCGTACGACGACGGCCGCCGCATCCTCCAGTACGGCCTGATCGCGGAGGAGGTCGCGGCGGTGGATCCCGGCCTGGTCGAGACCGGCGAGGACGGCCAGCCGCTCACCGTCCGCTACCACTTCGTCAACGCCATGCTGCTCGGCGAGGTGCAGCGCCAGCACGCCGCGATCGCCCGGCAGGCGGCCGAGATCGACGGCCTGAAGGGCACGATCGAGGACCTGCGGAGCACGCTCGGCAGCCAGGGCAGCGCGATGGCGGCGCTCGCCGAGCGGCTGGCGAAGCTGGAGGCGGCGGCGCCCCGGCGTTGAGGCGCCGGCCCGCTGTCGGCGCGTCCCCGCACGCTTGCCCCCGCCCGCCACCCGCGATCGGCGGCCGGCCGCACGAGCCGGGCCGGCCGCATGCGGCGGGGAGCAAGGCGGCAGGGGCGGAGCGCCGTCCTGGACGCGCCGGCCGGGAGATCCGTATACAGGTGAACTTCTGCCTCCGGCCTGCGTACCAGGCCGGAGAGGATCGGCAGCCCGGCGGCCTGCCGATCCGGCGAACCACTGATCCACGGATTTGGCGATCCACCGATCCACCGATCCACCGATCCGATAACGCGGCGGCGGGTCCGGTTTCACCACCCAGAGGGGAGGCGCCCACAGGATGCTCCGCAAGCCAGCGCTGGAATCGGTGGTCGTCCTCGTCATCTCGGTGGCGTCCGTCGGCATGACGGTCGCCGCGCTGGTCGTGCCGGTGCCGGAGCAGGGCGGCCTGACCGGGCTGGACGGCGCGCCGGCCGCGGCGTTATCGGCCCCGGCCTCCACGGCGGCGCTGTGTCCGGTCGCGGCGCCGGCAGGCCCAAAGGCTGAGGCGCCGGCCGCCATGCGCCCGGCGGCGCCCTCCCTGCCCTCCCTCATGCCAGCTCGCGATTCCCGCGCCGGCTTGGCCCGCCCGGAGGCGCCGACGGCCGCTCCCACCCCGGACAGCGCCACCGCGCTGTCGGCCGCCGCGCCCACCGGAGCGAGAGCGGTCCTGCGGGCCCTGCCGCCCGACACCAGGCCCGTCGTCCGGATGTGCGCGCTCTCGGCGCTCCGGCACCACGGCGGAGCGCGGGCAGGCGCCCGCCGCGCCGAGCCCGCGCCCCCCTCCCGTCCGACCGGCGACGCACAGCCGCGAGGCGCC
Source organism: Thermoanaerobaculia bacterium (assembly GCA_030150965.1). Taxonomy (GTDB): domain Bacteria; phylum Acidobacteriota; class Thermoanaerobaculia; order Multivoradales; family UBA5704; genus JASLEW01. Next base: position 4,672 of record JASLEW010000989.1, read on the forward strand.
GGCAGTGACGAGGGCGACCGCGGCCTCGCACTCCCCGCCGGAGGTGCGGCGAAGCCCTGCGGCGAGAAACCGCGGGCTGAAGCCGCCCGGCCGGAGGCGGCGCGGCCGTCGGCCTGCTGCCTGGCCCCCCTGTAGCCTGCCGGTGGAAGACCGGCGCGTCCGCGCCCTTCCCCTTCCGGTCGCTGCCCCGTGGCTCCGGCCGCGGGCCCACGGCGCCCGCATCGCGCCCCGGGACGCCGACCGCGGCCGCGCTCGCGCTAGCAGCTGCGATAGAATCTTAGCGTACGCAGACTGGGGGAACGCCGATGCGCCACGCGCCGACGCGCGGATGGATTCGCCGTGGAAAGGCTGCCGCAGTGGGGCTCGCGCTGGCGGCAGCATGGATGGCCGCTCCTGCCGCGGCGCGCGCCGGGAGCGACAGCTGGAGCGTGCTCGGGCCGCAGGGGGGCGATGTGGCGGTGTTCGCGCTCGACCCCTCGAATCCGGCGACGGTGTATGCCGGCACGTTTTGGGGATACGTCTTCAAGAGCACCAACGCGGGTGCGAGCTGGAGGGTCGCGAACTCCGGTTTCGGCGGCGGCTACCCGGTGAACGCGCTGGCCGTCGACCCCGCCAACCCGAACACGGTCTATGCGGGCGCCGGAACGGGAGTCTGGAAGAGCTCCGACGGCGGCGCCAGCTGGAACCAGTTGACGGATGGGTTCATCTTCGCGCTGGCGATCGATCCCGCAAGCCCGGCCACGATCTATGCAGGGTTCGATGGCGGCGGCACCGGGCTGCTGAAAACCACCGACGGCGGCCTCACCTGGAACCTGGTCTTGAACGGGCTGTCACCCGTCGAAGCGCTCGCGATCGACGCCGCGCATCCTGGGACCCTCTTCGCCGGCACGGAGTTCGGCGTCTTGAAGTCGGCCGACGGCGGCGCCACGTGGGCGGCCGCCTCGCCTTCGGCGGTGCCCCTCACCGCTCTCGTCGTCGACTCCGCACATCCTGGAACGATCTACGCCGGCGGACTGTACGGCGTCTTCAAGAGCACCGACGGCGGCACCACGTGGGCGCAGGTCAACTCGGGCCTGCCTGGGCCCATCCCCTTCGTCGGTGCCTTGGCGCTCGATCCCAGGGCGCCTGACACCCTCTATGCAGCGAACGGGGCCGAAGGCGAGCCGCCGAATCTCGGAGTGTTCAAGACCACCGACGGAGGCGCGCACTGGGCCGCGGTCGACACCGGCCTGAACGTGGACTACGTCAACGGGCTGGCGATCGATCCGATCGACGGCTCGGTGTACGCTGGCTCCGCGCGCGGCGCCAGCAAGATCACCACGGGGGGCGCAGGCTGGGCCTTCATCGATGCCGGCTTGACCGCGGTGGACGTCACCGCAACCGTGGCTGACCCCACCAATCCGGCCGTCCTCTACGCTGCCGGCATCGACGGCGGGGTGTGGAAGAGCGCCGACGGAGGTGCCACCTGGTCTGCCCTCGCATCCAGCCTCGTGGACCTCCAGGTCGCGTCGCTGGCGGTCGACCCCACGCACCCCTCGACGCTCTTTGCCGGTACGAGCGGCGGCGTGTTCAAGAGCGTCGACGGCGGCGTCACCTGGAACCCCTCCAGCTCGGGCCTGCTCGGGCCCGAGAACGGTTCATCTTTCGTTGTCTCGGCGCTGGCGATCGATCCCAGCCACCCGGCCACGGTCTACGCCGGAGCCAGCAGCGGCGTCTGGAAGAGCACCGACGGCGGCAACAGCTGGACGTTGCTTCTGGACGCGTCCTACGTCTACAGGGTGGCGATCGATCCCTCCCAAACCGGCACCCTCTACGTGGTCGATGGGGGATTGGAGAAGAGCACGGACGGCGGCGCCACGTGGGTTTCGATCGATGTTGCCGTGGTGCCCGAAAACGGCGGCAATTCCGGGGTCGTCGACGTGGCGATCGACCCCTCCCAAACCAGCACCCTCTACGCGGCAGCCACGAACGGCTTCTTCAGCAGCCACGACGCGGGGGCCACCTGGACCCGCTCGGCCTGTGGCCTGCCGTCGATCTCCCCCGCCGGCTACTACCCTGTGTACACCATCTCGTTCCTCGCCGTGGATCCCAGGAACCCCGGGACGGTCTATGCGGCGGGACCCGGCGTCTGGAAGACGGCCGACGGCGGCGCCACCTGGAACACCGTCGCCTCCTTCCCGCCGGGTCTCGCCGTCGAGAGCTTCTTCTTCGACGCCAGGACCTCGACGCTCTATGCCGGCACCCAGGGGCGCAGCCTCCTCGCCGACACCGACTCGGGCCGTGCGAGCACGCTGCCCTCGGTGCTGTGCATCGACCAGCAGCCCGGAGACGCACGCTTCACGGTCCAGGTCCACTACCAGACCAGCCAGGCAGGCGGGGCGAGCGGCGCCGGGCGGGCGATTCCGCTCGCCGGCCTCGGGGTGACCCACGGCGGTCTCTTCTGGTTCTTCGACCCCGCCAACCCGGAGATGCTGGTCAAGGTGATCGACGGCTGCGCGGTCAACCGGAAGCATTGGCTCTTCTATTCGGCGGGCACCAACGTGGGCCTCTCCACCACCGTCACCGACACCGTCACCGGCGAGGCCAGGACCTACACCAACCCCGACCTGACCGCTGCACCGCCGGTCGAGGACACCGGCGCCTTCGACTGCATCGCCACCGACTCGGCGCCCGCCGCCGGCGCGTCCGCATCCATCCTCGCCGCGGCCCGCGCCGGCGCCGCTCCTGCCGCGCCGCCG
>JASLEW010000990.1 GCA_030150965.1 Thermoanaerobaculia bacterium
CTGCCGGCGCCGCGGGCGCCGCCGGCCGGCCGGCGTGGCTCGGCGCCGCCACGGCCTGGTTCCAGCTGCTGGTCGGCCTGACGGTGAGCGCCCTGGCCTGGGGCTACCTGCTCTGCGACCCGCCCGCCGGCGAGGGCTCCGGCGCCTCCGGCACCCCCATCCCCGTGCCCTTCCCGCCGCACAACTTCTTCCTCCTCGGGGTCCACCCGCTGCTCTGGATCTTCCGCCTGGTGGGAGCCTGGTGGATCGTGCGCGGCGCCAGGGTGCTGCTGTTCACGCGCTAGGGCATGCCGCGGGACATGCCACGGGTGACCGATCGAAGGCGGCGGCAGCGCGGCTTCACCCTGGTGGAGGTGCTGGTGGCGCTGTGGATCCTGCTCGTCGCGCTCCTCGCCGGAATGGCGCTGGCGATGCAGCAGCCGCGGGTGGTCAGGCGCATCGACGCCCAGCGCCAGGTGCTGGGGGTCCTGGAGTGGACGATCGAGGAGATGCGCGCCGGCGTCATCCCCCTGGCCTCCACCGACGACGTCGGCTGGACCCTGACCGCGGCGGTGGTGGGCGGCACGCCGCCGGACCTGAAGGTCGCCGTGCAGGTGGCGCCGGGGCCGGCTCCCGGCCTCTACGACGTGACCGTGACCGGCCGCTACTCCGTCTACGGCCTGGCCCGCCAGCGCCAGATCGAGACCCTGTTCTGGCGCCCGGGCGGCGGGCCGCCCGCCCCATGAGCGCCCGCCTCCAGGACGGAACGGCCCGGCGGCGGCGGCGCCGTCCTCTCCGCCGGCCGCGGCGGCTATCGAGCTCGCCAGGGCTGCCGGGCTCGCCGAGGCTGCCGCGGCTGGCGTGGTTGTCGCCAGGCCGGATCTCTCCGCTCCCCCCTCCCATCAAGGCTGTGACCGCGGCACGGCCGGCTGGGCCGCGGCGGCCGGCGCACCGCTCGGCCGGGTTCACCCTGGTGGAACTGCTGGTGTCGCTGGTGCTCCTGGTGCTGGCGCTGGCGCTGGCCGCTCAGCTCCTCGCCGAGACGCAGCAGATGATGGCCGACGCCGCCCGCCAGGCGCTCGATCCGGCGGCGGCGCTGGTGGCGACCCGGCTGCGCACCGACGTGCTCGGCGCCACCGGCGCCGTGGCCGCCTCCAACCCCGACGGCTCCTGTGCGCTCCTGGAGCTGATGGGCAACCCGGAGGGGACGATCGCCTACACCCTGACCGGGGGCGCGCTGACCCGCACCGTCCTGGGGGCCGGCGGCCTGCCCCTGGGCTCCCTGCCCCTGCTGCCCGGGACGGCCGCCTGGAGCTGCTCGGCGATCACCGCGGGCACCGCCCAGGTGGTGCTCCTCGACTACCGCTATCTGCGCAGCCGCGTCCGCCGCAGCCCGCTGCCGCTGCTGCCGGGGCAGGCGGGGGCGCGCCAGGAGCAGGTGCACGAGAGCCTGGTGCTGGCGCTGCGCGGCGGCGGCCTGGGCGGCGCCTGGTGGTGAGCGCCGCCGGCACGGCGCGGCCGGCGCAGAGCGGCGCGGCGGGGCGCGAGCCCGGCGAGGCCGGCTATGCGCTCCTGGTCGCGCTGATGGTGGTCTTCCTGGTGTCGGTGGCGCTGTCGCTGATCGCGCTGTCGCTCGCGGTGCGGATGACCGGCGCCCGCCAGGAGGCGCGCGGGGTGACGCTCAGCGCCCTGTGCGACGCGGCGCTCGCCGAGACCCTGGCCGGCCTCGCGACCGGCGGCGCCGGCGCCGTCACCACCCACCCGTTCGCCGGCGGCGAGATCGGCAGCCAGGTCGAGTGGATCAGCCCGCAGCAGTTCCTGGTCACCGCCACCGCCACCTACGGCGGCAGGGCCCGCACCGTGGTGGCGAGCGTGGTCCGCGACAGCCAGGGCACCCGCGTGGTGCACTGGCAGCGCCTGCCGGGCTGAGGTGCCGTCCGTCGTCCGCGCCTCCGCGGCGCTGCGGCTTCTGGTGCGAGGGCGAGCTCGACCTCAGCCTCCTCAGCTGAGCTCCACCGCAGCGGGCTCGGGCAGCGCCTGGTTCTCAGCCCTCATCACCCGTGCGTCGCGCCAACAACGCAAATGTGCCCGCGCTCGCGATTGCGCGGCTTCGCCCTGACCACGATCTCCACGTCCTGGCCGAGCGCCGTCAGCAGGCGCATCAGCCGCCCGCTGGAGAAATTCGCGAGGCGGCCATTGAGCAGCGCCGAGACCTTCGGCTGATCGACACCCATGAGCGCCGCCGCGGCAACCTGGGTCAGGTGCCGGCGCCGGATCACCTGACGGATCTGGCTGGCCAGCTGAGCCTTGGTCAGCTCCTCTTCAGGCTCGGCCAGCCCCAAATCGGCGAACACATTGCCACTGCTCTCCGTCACCGGGATCTCGGGGCCCTGTTTCTTAGCCATTGCTCATAGTCCTCCTGGGCGCGTTTGAGACGCTGTTCGGCCGGGATCCTTCGTGCGCCCTTCCCTTTTCGACTGGCACTCTATGCCTGTTCAGGCATAGAGTCAAGCCCGCTCCGGCCGGGCGCCGCAAGAGCTTCGTCGGCTGGATCGGCCAGGCTCCCGGCGGTAGTATGCCGGCGGAGCGGGAGGAGGTCGGCGCGATGGCGGAGCGAGGCAGGTGGACGCGGCGGGAGTTCCTGGAGCGGGTGGGGGTGGCGGGGGGCGCCGCCGCGGTGTACGAGACGATGGTGGCGCTCGGCATGCTGCGCACGCCGGCGGCCCACGCCGGGGCGCCGCAGCCGGTGCGGCGCGGCGGCGGCCGGTCGGTGCTGGTGCTGGGGGCGGGGATCGCCGGGCTCACCGCCGCCTACGAGCTGATGCGGGCGGAGTACCAGGTGGAGGTGCTCGAAGCCGCCGACCGCGTGGGCGGACGCAGCTTCACCGTGCGGCGCAACGACGTCGTCGCGCAGACCGGCCTGCCCAACCAGACCTGCCAGTTCGCCGCCGGCCTCTACTTCAACGCCGGGCCCGGACGCATCCCGTACCACCACCAGGCGCTGCTCGGCTACTGCCGCGACTTCGGCATCGAGCTGGAGGTGTACGTGATGGAGGACCGCGTGGCGCTCTTCCAGAGCGATCGCGCCTTCGCCGCCAAGCCGGTGCGCAACCGCCGGCTCGCCAACGACACCCGCGGCTACGTCGCCGAGATGCTCGCCAAGGTGGTGGACAAGGGGAGCCTCCAGGAGGAGCTGGGGGCCGACGAGCAGCGGGAGCTGCTCCAGCTGCTCACCGTCTTCGGCGACCTCGACGCCGACAACCACTTCCAGTACGGCGGCTCCTCGCGCTCCGGCTACCGGGTGCCGCCGGCCGTCACCGAGCCGGGCGAGATCGAGCCGCCGCTGCCGCTGGCCGCCCTGCTCGGCTCGCGCTTCTGGGACCACCGCTTCTACCAGCCCGAGGACTACGAGTGGCAGGCCACCATGTTCCAGCCGGTCGCCGGCATGGACCAGGTGGTGCGCGCCTTCGAGCGGCGGGTGGGCGACCACATCACCCGCGGCGCGCGGGTGGTCAAGATCGAGCTCTCCGACAGCGGCGTGCAGGTGACCTTCGAGCGGGGCGGCAAGGGGCAGCCGCCGGAGACGCGGCACGCCGACTACTGCGTGAGCACCATCCCGCTGCCGCTGCTCAAGGGGTTGACCGAGAACCCGACCTTCGCGCCGGATTACCGGAAGGCCGTCGGCGCCGTGCAGTTCGAGGCCGCCGCCAAGGTGGGCTGGCAGGCCGACCAGCGCTTCTGGGAGTCGCCGCAGGACCAGATCTACGGCGGCATCACCTGGACCGATCACCCGATCACCCAGTTCTGGTACCCCTCGTCCGGCTACTTCTCGGCCAAGGGCGTGCTGACCGGCGCCTACAACTACGGCGACACGGCGCGCAAGTTCGCCGCCCTGCCGCTCGCCCAGCGCCTGATGCTGGCCACCCAGGGGGCCGAGCGCCTCCATCCCGATTTCCTGCGCTACGTCAAGACCGAGCTGGGGCTGTCGATCGCCTGGCAGCAGGTGCCGCACATGCCGGGCGGCTGGGCCGATTGGGACTGGAGCCGGCCCGAGCACGTGGCGGCCTACAACCGCCTGCTGCTGCCGGACCGGCGCTTCTACGCCTGCGGCGACCAGGTGTCGTACCTGAGCGGCTGGCAGGAGGGGGCGATCCTCTCCGCCCACCACGTGGTGCGCCACATCACCACCCCGGCGCTCCAGGCGGAGGCGCCGCGGCCGATGCCGAAGCGCGCGCCGCGCACCCGCCGGATCGTCGGCGCCTCGCCGCTCTGATGCCCTGACCGCCGCCCGCCGCCTGCCGCCCGCCGCGGCGGGCGGCGCCGTGGGCTTCCGCGCCCGCCCGCCGCCCCGCTCAGAGAGCGGCGATCTCGACGCTGCCGCCGCTCGACCGCACGCGCAGCGGCTGGCCGCCGCCCCTGAGCGTGCCCTCGACGCGGTGCTCCGTGGCCCTGCCCTGGGCGGTCACCGGCAGCTTGCAGCTGACCGAGCCGCCCGACGCCCTGGCGTCGAGGTTCAGGCCCACCGCCGGATCGAGACGCACCTCGATGCTGCCGCCGCTCGACTGCACCTCGCCGCCCTGGGCGTTGCCGGGCGCGAAGCCGACCCTGACCGAGCCGCCCGAGGAGCCCGCGACCACCCGGCCGCCGGCCCCGCGGATGGTGACGTCGCCGCCGCTCGACCGCCCGTGGACGGCGCCGCTGACCTGCTCCACGTCGACGTTGCCACCGCTCGACGCCGCGTCGACCTCGCCCTGGACGCTCACGGCGTGGATCCGGCCGCCGGAGCTGGCGAGAAGGGCGTTGCCGCGGATGGCCCGCGCCTCGACGTCGCCGCCGCTCGACTTCGCGGTCAGCCTGCCGGCCAGGTCGTGAGCGTGGATCGAGCCGCCCGAGCTGTGCAGGTCGGCCTCGCCGTCGAGCCCCGCGACCTCGATGTCGCCGCCGCTCAGGCGGATCGACGAGGCGGTGGCGCGCGGCACGGTCACCGCGATCATGGTGTCGTCGCCGCGCACGTTCCAGAAGCCGAACCACGGCTCGTGCCGCCGCTTGATGACGATGCGCGCCGTTCCGGGCAGCGACTCGAACGTCATCTCGTAGTCCTTGTCGAGGCCGCTGCGCTCGGAGGTGATCACGACCGCCGCGCCGCTCGCGGCGCCGCCGTGCACGGTCACGTTCCCCAGCGCCGACTCGATCACCAGCCTGCCGCCGGGAGCCAGGTCCAGCTGCTTGACGATCCGGGTCGCCGCCGCCGCGGGCTGCACCGCCGCCAGCGCCGCCACCAGACCGGTTCCCAGCATCACGCCCACTCTCGAGAGTCTCATCGCCTGCCCTCCTTGGGTTCGCCACCAAGACGAGGGAACCTGCCCCAGGGTTTCATCGGCGGGCGCGCGGAGGCGGCGAGGCTCATCCCATCTCAGCGCGCCCTGCCCCGGGCGCGGCGCG
>JASLEW010000993.1 GCA_030150965.1 Thermoanaerobaculia bacterium
GGCGGCCGGACCCGCGGCGGTCAACGCGCCGGCGGCTGCATCGGGCCGTGCGGCGGGCGCGGCGCCGGGGCCGCGGCCCAGCATCCGGCGCAGGTCCAACCCGCCCCCGGCCCCACCCCCGGCAGGAGCCGCCCCGCCGCCCTCGCCGTGCGGGTAGAGCGCCTGGCGCAGGTCGAGCCCGAGGAGCGGCGCCAGGATCTCCGCGCAGGCATCGATCTCGCGCCGGAAGACCGGCGCCGAGCGGTAGAGCCCAAGCCCCACGTCGGCCGTCTGCTCGCCCAGGCCGGGGAACAGGAAGGCGACCGGCCGCTCGCCGGTCTCGGCCAGGGCGGTCGCGACCGGCGTGGCGTCCGGCGCCGCCAGGAGCCGTCCCGCCTCGGCGGTCCGCCGGCAGACCACCGCCCGGCGATGCGGGAAGGCGCGCCGCCCGGCCGACAGGGTGAAGGCCACGTCGCCCAGGTCGAGCTCCGGGCGCTGCTGCAGATGGGCGGCCAGGTTGGCGGTCGCGGCGTCGAGCGCCGCCGCGCTGCGGGCCGAGAGCAGGAGCAGCTGGGCGGGACGCCCCGCGGGCCGCGCCGTCGCCGCCGGGATCGCCGGGGCCTCCTCCAGGATCACGTGCGCGTTGGTGCTGCCGATGCCGAAGGAGCTGACCCCGGCGCGCCGCGGCGCCCCGGCCGAGCGCCACGGCGCCAGCTCGGTGGCGACGTAGAACGGGCTCGCCGGCAGGTCGAGCTTGGGGTTGGCGCGGGTGAAGTGCAGGCTCGGCGGGATCTCGCCGTGGTGCAGGGCGAGAGCGGTCTTGATCAGGCCGGCGACGCCCGCCGCCGTCTCCAGGTGGCCGATGTTGGTCTTGACCGAGCCGATGGCGCAGAAGCCGCGGCGCCGGGTGGTGGCGCGGAAGGCGTCGGAGAGCGCCTGCATCTCGATGCAATCGCCGAGATCGGTGGCGGTGCCGTGCGCCTCGACATAGGACAGGCTCTCGGCGTCGACGCCGGCGCAGGCCATCGCCTCCAGGAGCACCGCGGTCTGCCCGGCGACCCCGGGGGCGGTGTAGCTCGCCTTCTGCGCCCCGTCGTTGTTGGTGGCGGAGCCGCGGATGACCGCGTAGATGTGGTCGCCGTCGGCCACCGCGTCCGGGAGCCGCTTGAGCAGCACGGCGCCGACGCCGTTGCCGAAGTTGCTGCCCTGCGCCCGCTCGTCGAAGGTGCGGCAGCTGCCGTCGGGCGACAGCATCCCGCCGGGTTGGAAGAGATAACCCTTGCGCTGCGGCACGTTGACCGCCGCCCCGCCGGCCAGCGCCATCCGGCACTCGCCCAGGAGCAGGCTCTGGCAGGCGAGGTGGACCGTCACCAGCGACGTCGAGCAGGCGGTGTGCAGGGCGTAGCTCGGGCCGCGCAGGTCGAGCTTGTAGGAGACCCGCGTGGCCATGCAGGCCAGGTCGTTGCCGAGAGCGATCTGGAAGGTGTCGAGCGAGCCGAGCAGCTCGCGGTTGGCGACGATGCCGAGCAGGTAGGTGTTGGTCTTGGCGCCGGTGAAGACGCCGACCTGGCCGGTGCACGCCGCCGGGTCGTACCCCGCGTCCTCGAACGCCTCCCAGGCGCACTCCAGGAAGAGCCGCTGCTGCGGATCCATGAGCCTCGCTTCGAGCGGGGTGTAGCCGAAGAAGGCGGCGTCGAAGAGCTCGACGTCGGCGAGCAGCGGCACGGTGCGGACGTAGCGCGGGTCCTCGCGCAGCGCGGCGTCCACCCCGGCGGCGCGCAGCTCCTCGTCCGCCAGCCGCGATAGCGACTCGCGGCCGAGCCGCAGGTTCTGCCAGAACTCGGCGGCGTTGCGGGCGCCGGGCAGGCGGCACGCCATGCCGATGACCGCCACCTCGGAGCCGCTGGCCGATGCTCGATCCTCGCTCATCGCCTTCGTCCTTCCCTTCCCTTCGCCACTGCCCGCGGGCTGGCTCCGCTGGCTCCGCTGGCTCCGCTCACCCCGCTCATCACGTCCTCGCCGCGCCGCGGAGCGGCGCCGCAGCCGCGCCGGCTGCCGGCACGGACGCGCCGTCCCCGTCCGCGGTGGCCGCCGCGAGCGCCTCGCGCACCGCCAGCACGGCCTTCTCGACGTCGGAGCGCCGGATCCCGTGATGGGTGACCGCCCTGATCCGGCCCGGCGCCAGCTCCCCCATTCGCACACCGCGCCGGCCGAGCTCGCCGAGGAAGCAGGCGACGGAAGCGTTGGCATCGGCCAGCCGGAAGAACACCAGGTTGGTCGCCGGCTGCGGCGTGTCCACCACGATCCCCGGCACCGCCGCCAGTCCTCGTGCCAGCAGCCGCGCATGCTCATGGTCCTCGGCCAGGCGATCGATCATGTGGTCGAGGGCGTAGATGCCAGCCGCGGCGATGAAGCCCGCCTGGCGCATCCCCCCGCCCACCATCTTGCGCAGGCGGCGCACCCGCGCGATGAACTGGCGGCCGCCCGCGACCAGCGACCCGATGGGCGCGGCGAGCCCTTTGGAGAGGCAGAACGACACCGAGTCGGCGAAGCAGGCGATCTCGTGCGCCGGCAGGCCCGAGGCGACCACGGCGTTGAACAGCCGTGCGCCATCGAGATGGACGGGCAGGCCGCGCTCGACGGCGAGCTCCTGGACGCTCGCCAGGTAGCCGCGGGAGAGCACCGTGCCGCCGCAGGAGCAGTGGGTGTTCTCCAGGCAGATCACGCCGCCCTCGGCGCGCTGCGGATCGTCGCTCTGCCACAGCGCGCGCTCCATGTCGGCGATGGCCAGCTCGCCGTTCGGCTGCGTCGGCAGCGGCTGATAGACCAGCCCGCCCAGCACCGCCGCGCCGCCGGCCTCGAAGCGGAAGGCATCGGACTGGTCGCCCACCAGCACCATGCGGCCACGCGGGCAGTGGGCGAGCAGCGCCAGCAGGTTGGCCATGGTGCCGCTCGCCACCAGGATCGCCGCCTCCATGCCGAGCATTGCCGCCGCCTGCGCCTCCAGCCGGTTGACCGTGGGATCCTCGCCGTACACGTCGTCGCCGACCTGGGCGCGCGCCATCGCTTCGACCATCGCCGGCGGCGGCAGGGTCACCGTGTCGCTCAGCAGGTCGATCGCGGGCGGCGTGCCGCCGGCCGGGCTCGCCTGCAACTCCGCCGGTGTGGTCATCTCAGGCATCTCCCGATCCGGGCGGCTCAGGGCCGCAGGCTCGCGGTCTCCGGCGCCGCCACCGTCTGGCGCGGCTGGCGCGAACGCCCCGCATGGCGCCCGCCGCCGCCCCAGCGGCTCTCCTGCAGCAGCTGGCTGTTGGAGATCTCGAGCCAGGTCCTGGGGTTGAGATCGGTGACGAATCTCCTGGTCTGGTCGAGCTTGGCGAGAAAGCCCGGCGCCCGGGGATCGAATAGAAAGGCCTGCAGCGTGCCGCTGTGGCCGACGATCAGGCCCTCCAGGCCGGTCAGCTGCATGAACTCGTACATCTCCCGGAAGTATGGCTTGGGCAGCAGCTGCTCGTTGATCCGGGCGCTGATCGTGCAGGCGCTGGCCAGCACCGAGACATCCTGCCTGCGCGCCGCGTAGCGCACCATGTCCCAGGCGAGCCGCAGCTCCCGCTCGTCGTCGGGCGAATACAGGAAGTCGCGGCGGCAGGCGTCGAAGGCGACGGTATCCACCTCGCCGCCGTTGCACACCACCAGGGCATGAAACAGCGGCAGCGGCCCCAGGCGCTCCAGCAGCAGGCCGCGGCGATGATCGAACACCACCGAGCCGGTGTACATCGATCCATCGGACGGCTCGATGCCGGCGGCGATCGCCGAGATGGTTTCAGGTGCCGCCGTCTCCAGGGCCGCCGCCGCCGCGGCGCGGACACTTGCCGTGATGTCGGCGGTGCTGGTGCCGAAGCCCAGGCCCGGCTCGATCGGCGTGAACACCTTGAGATGGCCGCTCGCCGGCCGGCCGGCGGCGGTCAGGTACTTGGTCACCGCGGCCAGCGATTTGGTGCGCTGCGGCGGATCGACCACCACCCTGCCGAGATCCGGATCGGGCACGAACTCGGCCCACGAGAACGTGCTCACCGGCGAAGTGATCAGGAAGTGCCCGCGGTCGCGGAGCCGTCCCTGGACGCATTCCCCGAGCACCAGAGGACAGTGTCCGAGCCCCAGGCTCTTGACGCGCTCCGCCGCCGCGGTCACTCGCGCTCCACGAGCTCAATCCACTGCAACCCGCCGCCTCCGTGTTACCAGAACGTTGAGCTTCTTCTCACCGCACCGGACAGCTGGCGATCCAGCGCGCCGCACGCAGCTTCTCAGCGGCGCCGGCCAGCCCGTGCGCACCTTCGCAAACCTTCGCAATACCTATGTGCAGGTCCGTGGCCAACCGGGACACGAAGGCAGGACAGGCCGGGTTGCCAGCAGACGGCGCCGGGCTGGTGCGGAGAGGATGACTACAGGGAGGGTCGGAGGGGAAGGGCGGCCGCTGCGGGCGCCGGCGCGGTGTCCTGCGCCGGCTGCAGCAGCTTCGCGGCGAGCCGCTGGGCGGAGACGATCACCGGGTTGATGCCGCCGCCCGGACGCGTCCAGGCGCCGACGAAGTGGAGGTCGGCGACCGGCGCGATAGGAGGCGGGCGGTAGGCGCCGAGCTGGTCCGGCGCCATCTCCCAGCCGAGCATCGCGCCCTGGTGGTTGCCGGTGAAGCGCCAGGCGGTGTGCGCCGAGGCGCTGCTGCAGTGGACGGTCCGCTCGTCGAGGCGCGGGATCAGCCGCCGTAGCCGCGCGAGGATGAACGCCTCGACCGCCTCCTTGTGGCGCTCCCAGCCGGTCTCGTCGATCCTTGCGTAATCGACCTCCATCACCTTCTGCACGATCACCACCTGGCCGCCGGGCGGCGCCATCGCCGGCTCGTACAGGGTCGGCACGAAGACCTTGAACGCGAAGGCGCCGCGGCCCAGCTGGTCGGCGTCCCAGCTGTCCCAGTAGTGCCCCTGCGCCGCCTCGAGCTCGCCGGCCGAGACGTCCCGGAGACCCAGGTGGGTGATGAAGCAGGAGCAGCTCGGGCGCAAGCGGCTCCACCCCTCGACCAGCGCGGGCGGGCAGTGCTCGCGGCCGACCAGCCGCGTCATGGTGTCCATCATGTCGGAGTTCGAGACCACCGCGCCGGCGCGCACCCGGAGGGGACCGCGCAACGGCCCGCGCAGGATCTCGAGCTCGACGCCGCGCGCCGCGCCGCCCTCGATCTCGATGCGGCGCGCCGCGGTGCTGGTCAGGACGTGGCCGCCGTGCGCCTCGAAGGTGCGCGCCAGCTCGTCCACGAACGCCTGCGAGCCGCCGCGCGGATAATAGTTGCCGAGGAAGTAGGAGACGCGCAGGATCGAGTCGAAGACGTGCGACACGCGGCCGGGCGGCGACCCCCAGTGCGGGCTGTCGGCGGTCAGCAGGAGCTTGAGCTTGCGGTCCTGGAAGTGGCGGTCCATCGCGTCCTGCACCGACATGTCGCGGAAGGGCCGGAGGTTCGGCAGCTCGCGGTCGCGGAAGAAGTGAAGGAGCCCCATGAGATACAGCTGCTCGACCTCCGCGAAATAGGCGTCGAGCGCCGCCGCCTCGGCGGGGAACTCGGCCTTGAGGCGCGCGCGGTAGGTGGCGGAGTCGGGCGGCACCTCGAACTTCGAGCCGTCCGGGAAGTGGAACACGTCGACCGGGTCCATCTGCACCCAGCCGGTGGTGACGCCCAGATCCTGCAGGAGCTTGCCGGTCAGGCTGCGCGGGTTGCCGAGGATGGGATAGAAATGGGTCGCGGCGTCGAAGGTGTAGCCGGCGCGCTTGAACGTGCTGCAGTAGCCGCCGACCATGTAGTGCTGCTCGACGAGCAGCACCCGCATCCCGCCGCGGGCGAGCAGGTTCGCCGCCATCAGGCCGCCGACGCCGGCGCCGATGATGACCGCGTCGTACTCGGCGTCGGGCGGGCGCCGCAAACCGCGGAAGAGCCGTTTCATCGCTTCATGAGGAAGAGGCGCCGCTCGTCCCGGTGAGCGGTACGCCGCCTATTGTAGGCGGATTCGGTGCGAGCGCCGTTACACGCCGGCGGCCGGCCGGCCCGCTTCCGCCTGCGCGAACGTCTGGAGCGCCAGGCCGATCACGCCCTCCGGCGCCACCTTGATCGAGGTCAGGTGGCCGGCGCCGGGGACGACGAGGCAGCGGGCGGAGGCCAGCGCGGCGAGCTCGCGCGTCTCGCCGGCAAGGACGCCGCGGTCGCGCTCGCCGCTCACGTAGGCGGCGGCGCGGACGCGCAGGTGCGGCGCGTGGCGGCGGAGGTCGAGGAAGCGGTGGCTGCGCGGGAAGAGGCGGCGGAACAGGCGATAGCCGAAGCGGCCGGGCTCCATCCGCCACGACCAGGTGAGGAGGTGGACGGCCACGTCCTCGAACATCGCGCCGGCGACGCCGTCCTCTCCCGACAGCACCGGGTGCGCCCAGTAGCCGCCGCTGCTGATCCCCCACACGTGGAGCGGCAGGCCGGGCGCCCGCGCGCGCAGGAACGCCAGGCCGGCCTCGACGTCGTGATGGTGGAAACCGGCCGGCGGGCCGCTCTCGCCGAAGCCGGCGAGGTCGAGCGCCAGCGCGTGATAGCCGGCGGCGCGCAGCGCCTCGATCCGCCCGCGGCGGTGGAAGTAGGCGCGCCCCCAGGCGACCCATGGATGAAGGAGGAGGACGGCGCCGCGCGCGCCGGCCGTCTCGTACCAGGTGGCGGCGAGCGGTCCCCGCCCCCTCCGGCGCGGCACCGCGACGTCCGCGAACGGCGCGAGCGCGGCCAGCGGCGCGGCGTGCGGCGGGTGCGGCAGGCGCGGCGCGAACGTGGCGAAGAAGCGGCGCGACAGCCGCTCCTCCCAGAGCGGGGGCGGAGTCGGCCGGGGCATGGGGCTGGAAGCTCGCATCGGCAAGATGGCCGCGACGGAGGGGAGATCCGTCCTGCCGGGCGCTGCTGCGCGTGGAACGATGAGTCGATGCGGGCAGGATCGCACCCTATGCGACACCGGCGAGCCCGACTCTACCAGCAAGCCGGCCTGTCGACGAAGAGGCGATCGATCTGGCCACCTATCGCGGGCTCCGGGCACCCTGGAACGACTGGCGCCATGTGGCGTCGCGGGGACGCTTCTGGGCGCGCGTGCTGGCCGACCTGCTGCTGGGCGCCAGGGGAGGCGAGCCCTGATGACCTTCGATCTGTCGCGCTCGCGGGCGCTCTGGAACCGCACGGGCCTCGATCTGGAGAGCGATGAGGTGCTGGCGCAGCTGCTCGACCGTGGCGAGCTCGCGGCCTGGCGGCAGCTCTATCGGCTGGCCTCGGAGAGCGGAGCCCAAGCTGCGGCCTTGCGCCGGCGGATCCTTCGGCTGTGCCGGACCGTGCCCCTGTCCTTCCCCCATCTCTTCATCGCGGCCATGGAAGCGATCGAAGGCCCCATCGAGCCCTATCCGGCCGTGCGGGATCCCGCCGACGAGCTGGCCTGAGCCCGACGCCGGGCCCTGCCGGCACCGGCTTGTTCGGACCGTCATCCTGCAAGCGCGCGTGGTCACGGCCGAGCTTCGGCCTCGACCTCGCCGTCCACCGGAAAGCCGGCGTCGATCCAGGCGTCGAGCCCGCCGAGCAGGGGGCGGATGCGCGTGAAGCCGTGCTGCCTGAGCTTGCCGGCCACCCGGGCCGACGTGGCCTCGTTGGGTCAGGTGCAGTACAGGACCAGCTCGCGGGTGCGCGGCAGCTCCGCCAGGCGCTGCTCCACCTCGTCCCAGCCCAGGCGCAGCGCGCCCGGGATGTGCCGCGGGTCGAGCCCCACGGCACCGGGGGATCGCGCGTCGACCACCAGCGGCGGCTCGGGGCCGGCCAGCAGGCCGGACAGCTCGGCGACCGAGAGCCGTGCCATGCGCAGCTCGCGCCGAAAGCGCCGGCGCTGCTCGAACCGCCAGCCGACGTAGGCGGCGAGCGCGCCGGCCAGCGCCACGAGCGCCAGCGAGCCCATGCGGTCGAGCACCGCCAGCACCCGGTCCAGGGCGCGGTGGAACAGCTCGCCGGTGCCGAGAGCAGCGGCCGCCCAGATCGCGGCGCCGAGCGCGTCGAAGAGCATGAAGCGCCAGCGCGGCGCCTGCAGCGTTCCTGCCAGCGTCGGCGCCACCGTCGAGAAGCCCGGCACGAACTTGCAGAACAGCAGGGACCGCAGACCGAAGCGTTCGTACAGCCGCTCCATGCTCCGCACGCAGGAGTCCGGCGACACCGCGATCCTGCACACCGTCTTCAGCACCCGGCGCCCCTGCCAGCGGCCGAGGCTGAACCACAGCGAATCGGCGATCGCCGCCGCGGCGGTCGCGGCGCCCAGCAGTGCCCAGGCCGAGAGCTTGCCGTCCCTGGCCAGCGCGCCGGCCACCACCATCACCGGTATCGCCGGGATCGGCAGCCCCGCCTGCTCGACCAGGACGTTGGCGAACACGAAGCCGACGCCATACTTCGCGAGCTGCGCTCCAAGGTCGATCATCGCCCCTCCTCTCCCCGAGCGGCCGGGGGATCGCCACACCGCCGGCCCCACCGCACCGCCGGACATCGTATCCCGTCCGGGAGCACCCGCCGCGCGCCGCGGGCCGCCCTGTCCGGGGCCTGGCAGGCGCGTCGGCGCTCCGCCGATGGGTCGCCGCCTCGCGTCACCTCGGCGAGCATCTCCTTCGCCAGGCGCCTCGCCTCGTCAGGTGCCAGCCGGCCGTGGCTGCCCAGGGTCAGGTTGCGCTTGCGGCCCGCCGCCGTCTGGTAGTAGAGGGCGTAGACCTTGCGGCCGCTTGGATTGATCCGCAGGGCCAGGCCAGGGGGGCAAAATCGGCGTAGTCCTGGATACCCCCTGCGGTTTCGGGGGACAAGGCAGCAGGAGCTGGGGTTGAGAGCTAAATACGCACGGCAGCGTGGTTTATCGTGCTGGAGAGGAGACCGGCGTACTGGAGCGTTTGGAGGCGACGGGCGGATTCGAGCCGCCGAATAAGGGATTTCAGCCCCGGCCTCTCCTCGCGTAAGCGTTTTTCTATCAGCTACTTACAACGCTCACGGTGACTCCCGGGGGAAGCCCGGGGGCAGCACATTCCAGCCACCTAGATCAGACCTCGACATATGCCATGTGCGAGGTGGGCTCGGGAACGGGCTCGCCCTCCTCCCGCAACGATTCGAGGTGGAGGTCGATGGCCTCACGGATCAGCTGGAGAACCTCCTCCTCGGTCTCGCCGGCGGCCACGCAGCCTGGCAGGTCGGGCACGTAGGCGCTGTAGTTGTGCGCTGCCTTCTCAACTACGACTGCATATCGCATGTTCTTCTCCTACTTGAGCTTTGCCTGCTTCCAAATGCTATTCAGAGTGCCGCGCGCCAAGTCGATGCTGGGCTTGCCCGCCACCGTTACGGTGCCAGGCTTGCTGGTGTGCCGAAACTGCCTGTGGCTCCCCGGATACGGACGAGCTTCCAACCGTCCGCCTCCAGTACCTTGATGACCTAAGCAACCTTCATGGTAAGCCCGACCTGACCGGAGGCTTCGGCATCCGCTGCTCAAGGGCGAACTCTCTTGTCCGCATCAGTCCTCCCCCCGTTGCAGCAGATTCTGCCTCGACAGCGGCAGGAGAGCTCATCGGTCGCGGCAGTCTCGCCCTTTGGCTCGGCACCGGGGAGGTCGGCTCCTCCATCGGGAGTACGAGCAGATTGCATTCGGCCGCGAGGACTCGCGCAGGACATCAACCACGAACGACGTAACGAGGTGGATCACAGATCCGCGCCGGTGGCCGGGCTCTCACCGCGGGTACCGATCAGCTCATCCACCGCATCCAGGGTCTCTTCGGAGATCCTCGCCTCAGCCGCGGCGCGCAGCAGATCCGCCGTCCAGACGCGCCGGCGGAAGCGCGACTTGATCACTGCGGAAAAGGTCTCTCCCGGCCGCGCCTCGCGCGCCAATGCCTCGTAAGCATCGGCGTCGAGCACGATGGTTCGGGTGCCCATGGTCCAAGCATGGCCTTCACAGCGGCCCGCGTCCCCGCGTCAAGAACGCGGCGCGCCTCGCTCTGGCCAGGTGCCACGCCCCGCCCGCACCGGTAGAGCAGGCGATCACAGGCGATCACTTTTCTTCATTTCCCACCACCGCTCTTGCCCGTTCAACTGCCCTTGCTTCGCGGAACCCGCCGGACCTGCCTGCCACAGCTGGCCCGGGAATGGCGAGCGGGCATCACGCACCCACCGGGTTCCGCCACTCCACCCGCCTGCTGCGAGGCCCCGGTGGCAGCTCGAAGCCTTCCCCCGCCCACCCGATCCGGGTAGGGGGTCGATCACCGCTGCCTCGCCGCCCGCCGGCCTGCCCTCCCTCGCCACCCACCCACCCGCCCTCGTCCTGCCCGCTCCCGCCGCTGTGGTATCTGAGAGTGTCTCAGACGGCCTTCCCACCGGCATAGCCTCCGCTACACGGCGTCGAGGGGATCAGGTCCGACGGTCGCCGGGAGAGCTGACGGGCCAGGTCCCGGTCGATCGCCCCGCGGGACGCCGGCCGTGGCGACGATCGCGCCGCTGATGACCATCAGGAGTGGCGAGTCGGCCGCGGGAGCATCGGAACCCCGCCGCGCCGTCGAGACCAAGGTCCGGCGGCCCGAGCCCGGCGCCGGCGTCAAGTTGCCCCGGACAACGACAGCGATAGGCCGGCCGGCCTCGTGACCGCCACCCTCATAGGCGGCCAACCCCGCACATCTGGAGTTTGGCCGCCTATGGAGAGCCCGCGGCCTGACCGCCAGCTTGGAGGACCCGCCTCTGGCGCACCAGATCGCGCTCCGGCGAGTTTCAGCGTACAGCAGCGGCCTCAGCACATCGGCCCCCTCGACACCGCCGCCACCATAGGCGGCCAAGCTCCGCATACATGGCCTTTGGCCGCCTATGGAGAGCCCGCGACCTGACCGCCAGCTCGGGGTGACCCACTCGGGCGCACCAGGTCGTACTCCAGCAAACCTGAGCGCACGACATCGGCCTCGGCCCATCGGCCCCCGCGCCAGCGCCCTCACCATAGGCGGCCGATCTCCGCATACATGGCCTTTGGCCGCCTATGAAGAGTCGCAGGGTGCGCAGCGTGGCGTCTTGCCTCGCGCGCGCGGCACCAGCCCTCGTGCGCTTCGCGTGCCGCACCTCTCCAGCCACTCCTCCGTCCACCCACCCCTTGGCTTCACGCCCATGGCACCGCGCACTCGCCACGCCCTGCAGCCCGGTGCCGCGCGCGCTCGATCGGCCGCCTGCTCTCATCGTCCGCCCTGCGCTCCACCTCTTCCCGGCCGGAGCCCGGAATCCCCCTCCCTGCGACGGTCCTTGACGCACCGCGCAGACCGGGCAACCTCACCGCCCGCCGCCACGCCGGTGCACAGCCGAGTTGGCCACCTCCTGGCCCCCCTGCTCGGACGAACCGCGAGATCTCTGCCGGCAGAGCGCCGCCCCAGCGCCGAGCGAAGACCGAGACAACAGTAAGAAAGAGAGTGAAGGCGTCGAGGTGCTCCCACCGGCCCGGACTCGCCGCCGCTTCCTCTGGTGGTGGGGAGCAAGCTGGGTTCCCGCGTCAAGGGCGAGGGACCGGTCTACTACAAGTTGGGGAACCGGGTGCGTTACAGCATCAGCGACCTCGATGATTGGCTGGCCAGGTGCCGGCGGACCTCCACCTCCGACCGCGGCGACTCGCCGCGCACCTGGCATTGACCGAGGCCCCGCATGCGACCCGGCAAGAACCCACCGACCTCGCATCCCGATCGCGCCACCGCCGGCGGCGCCGGCAGCCCCGCCGGCGCCCCGGCGCTGCGCTCCTGCTGCCTGGCGGACGTGACACCCGAACCGGTCACGTTTCTCTGGCCGCCCTACGTCCCGCTGTGCAAGCTCACCCTGCTCGAAGGCGACCCCGGCCAGGGCAAGAGCTGGCTCACCATGGCCGTCGCCGCCAGCGGCTCGCTCGGCGCCGGCCTGCCGGGCATGCCCGCCTTTGCCGCCTTTCGCTCCCTCATCTTCACCGCCGAGGACGGCCTGGCCGACACCCTGCGCCCGCGTCTCGACACCTTCACCGCCGACCCCCACCTGGTCTACGCCCACGACCGAACCGTTCACCTCGACACCGCCGAGGGCTTGGCCGAGCTTGAGCGCGAGATCGTCGGCCGCCAGCCGCGCCTGGTCATCATCGATCCGATCATGGCCTACGTGCGCTCGCAGACCGACGTCTACCGCGCCAACGAGGTGCGCGCCGTCCTCGCTTCCCTGGCCAAGCTCGCCAGTCAGCACGGCTGCGCCATCCTCGCCGTCCGCCATATCAACAAGGCGAAGGGCAACCGCGCCATCTACGCCGGCCAGGGCAGCATCGACTTCACCGCCGCCGCCCGCTCCGTCCTCCTCGCGGCTCGGCCCTCGGCGATCCCGCCCAGCACGCCGTCCTGCACATCAAGTCCAACCTCGCCGCCCCCGGCGCCGGCTTCAGCTACCGCCTCGAAGAGAGCCGCTTTCTCTGGACCGGCGAAACGCACCTCACCGCCGGTGACCTCCTCGCATCGGACCCAACGAGCGAAGATCTCTCCGTGCAGGACGAAGCCGAGCAGTTCCTGCAGGACAGCCTTGCCGACGGCCCGCGCCCCGCGCAGGAGATCCTCGCCGAGGCCAGGCGGGCCGGCATCGCCGAGCGCACCCTGCGGCGCGCCAAGACCCGAGGCCGGGTGGCATCAACAAGAGTTGTTTCAGGAAGTGAAGCCGGGTGGCTCTGGAGCCTGACGTGAGCCGCTGAGCGGGTTCATCGGCGACTGCCTCGGGTCGGAACTGTCCTGCGGCAGGGGCGGTGTCTGCGCTGGCTTGGGGGGCGCGGTCTGGGCGATGAGCGCCACCTCGCCGCCCAAGCGCTTGGCGATCTCACGCCGGCTCAGACCGGAGAGAGTCCGGCGGCTTCTTGCGCCTTCCCGGGAACGGAGCGCCGGGTGGTTGCTGCGGCGCCGTTTCGAGTGCCATTTGCCAGCAAGGTTGCGGTTCCCAACGATTAGGCGCGCTGTGCCGCGTGGTCCACCGAAGCTGTCGCAGCGCTCTATGGCGAGGCTGAGTTCGAGGCCGCAGTCGGGGCGCGCAGAGGAGTTTCACTCGTCGGTGGTGGTCTGGTCGATGAGGCCGTCTGACCGTGTTTTGCCCCGCGCCGATGGGGGGGCAACTGGCGGCTCCGGCTTCCCTGTGCCGCGGCGCATGCCCGACGGGAATCATTCAGGACGACCGCCAGGCGAGCGCGCTTCGAGTGCTGGAACCCGTGGGCGGGTGGCGGGATCTCGCCGGCAGACGTCCCGCCGCCGCGAGCCAGCGGCCCTAGCGGGCGGGCGGGACGTGGAGCCGCACGTGCAGGTTGCCGTCGCCCGCGCTGGCCGTCTCGAAGCTGGCTTCGGTGCAGTCGGCGGCGATCTGTGCGATGAGGTGCGCGCCCTGCGCGCTCAGCCTCAGACACCGCGACACCGCTGCGGCGCCCACCGGGACCGGCACACCGAACGTGGCCTCGTGTGACTCGCCGCCGCCGGGCACCGTGGAGCCCTCCGCGCCGGTGATCCGATACGAGGCTCTGATGCTGATGACGCGCACCAGGCTCGGGTCAGGGCTGGCGGCGGAGAAGGCGAAGCTCTGGGAGATCGACGGCGCCGCGCCGCCGGCCGGCGCGACGGCCTGCCAAGAGAGCCTGGTCGGCTCCGCCGGGGGCAGCGGGGCCGCCGCATCGGTCACCTGTGGATCAGCGGCGGTGGGCGGCGTCAGCTGGTGCAGCACGGGCTCGACCTCGATCGCCACCTGCGTGCCAGCGGGCAGGTTCTTGAACGTGCAAGTCAGCGCCAGCGTTTGTGCCGACAGCGGAGTGGCGAGCAGGGCAAGCGCTGCACCGAGATTGAGCAGTCTTCGCATGGCAGACCTCCGGTCTGGTGAGCAACGGGCCTCAGTCGCAGTGATTGATCGTGACACAATCCATATAGTCGCAGAAGCAGCCGCCACCACCGGTGCAATCCGCGTAGGTCAGAAAGCAAATGAAGCAGAGGCAAGGCGAACAGCCGACCACCTCGTAAGGGCAACCTGTCCCCACCGCCGAGTTGATCAGTGAGAAGAAGCCCGCGCGGCTGGCGCTTCTCGAACAGGCTCTGCCGGCCCACACTTCGGGTGCCGGTTCCGGTGCCGGAACAGACGCCGAGATTTGGCGCACCGGCTGTTCTGCTCTCAGCGCCAGACAGCTCATGAGTCCGATACCGATCATCAGGACGCCCGTGATGGTTTTTCTCACCCCCGGCGCCTTCCCGTGCGTTGCCCGCCGCACTCCCCTCGGGTTCAGCCTCATGCCGAGCACCCAGCCGCTCTGAGCACGATACTCGATGGCATTTGAGAAGTCCAGCGCATGCGATGCGGCAGATGCGGCTTGGCCTTGGGCGCGGCGGGGCTCTGGCGGTTTGGAGGTATAACCCGGCCTGCGGTGGAGAGGAGACCTGAGCGCTTACAGCAGTGTAGCTTATCGTACTGGAGAGGAGGCAGGCGTACTGGAGCGTTTGGAGGCGACGGGCGGATTCGAACCGCCGAATAAGGGTTTTGCAGACCCTCGCCTTACCACTTGGCCACGTCGCCTGGCGGAATCGGGATGGCGGGCGCTCCTCCTGGCTCGGGCTGGCGGCGGCCCGTGGGCGGGCTTCGCCGGTCCCTTGAGGAGCTGCCTGGCCGGGGCGGCGGTGGCCGCGGGCCGGTCAGGGTTCAAAGAGGTGATTTGGAGCGGGAAACGGGACTTGAACCCGCGACCCCAACCTTGGCAAGGTTGTGCTCTACCACTGAGCTATTCCCGCCCACACCAGGCAGGGAAGGATATGCGGCGGGTCTTGAGGCTGTCAAGCCGGCGCTACCCCTGGCGACGGCGGCGCGGGATACCGCCGCGGGCACGCTGGCGACGGCGGCCCCGGGCTACCGCAGCAGGTTCGGCGGCTCGTCCTAAGTGCCAGCAGGGGAAGAGATTGACGCGCGCGGTCGCACGCTCAGAGGGCGAAGGGGAAGGCGTCGCGCACCAGGGTGAAGCGCCAGCCCTCGGGGGTCCGGTCGAGGCCCAGGACGTCGAAGCGGCAGGGGGTCAGGTGCAGGCCGCGGACCGCGAGGTGAAGGCTGGCGGCCCGGCAGATGCGGCGGCGCTTGGCGGCGGTGATGGCGGCGATCGCGGGGCCGTAGGTCGCGGTGGCCCGGGCCTTGACCTCGACGAAGCAGAGGACGCCTTCGGCATCGCGCGCCACGATGTCGATCTCGCCCCCGCCGTGGACGACGTTGCGCTCCAGGACGCGGTAGCCCGCCGCCTCCAGCCACCGCACCGCCTCCTCCTCGGCGGCCCGCGGGCGGGCCGCC
>JASLEW010000994.1 GCA_030150965.1 Thermoanaerobaculia bacterium
CCCGCCACCGGCGCTGCCGGCGCGTGCGTCCGGCCCCGGTTCTCGGCTTGCTCGCCGCGGCCCGCGGCTGCCGTGGCGCCGCTCATGGCTCGCGGCTGCGCAGCACCAGCAGCGAGAGGAAGAACGGGCCGCCGAGCAGCGCCGTCAGCACCCCCACCGGCAGCTCGGCGGGGGCCATGACGGTGCGCGCCACGGCGTCGCAGGCGGCCAGGAAGGCGCCGCCGCCGAGCAGGCAGGCGGGGGCGAGAAGCAGGTGGTCGTGCCCCACCCAGCGGCGCACGATGTGCGGCACGATCAGGCCGACGAAGCCGATCGGTCCGGCCACCGCCACCAGGGCGCCGATCATCAGCGAGGTGGTGAGCAGCACCCGCAGGCGCAGGCGGCCGAGGTCCACGCCGCGGCTGGCCGCCAGCTCCTCGCCGGTCAGCAGGAGGTTCAGGTCCCAGCGCAGGGCGAGCAGCATGGCGCTGCCGCCGATCACCCACGGCGCCAGCCACAGCACCTCGCGGTAGCCGACCACCGCCAGGCCGCCCATCATCCAGCGCACCATGCGGAAGGTCTGCGTGGAGTCGGCCAGGTACTGCAGGAAGAGGATCATGGCCGAGCAGGAGAGCGACACCGCGACTCCCGAGAGCAGCAGGGTCTGGGTGGCGACGCCCTGGCGGCGCACGGCGAGGCCCACCACCAGGCCGGTCGCGCCGACGGCGCCGGCGAAGCTGGCCAGCGCCACCATCGAGAGCCCCAGGGGCTCGGCGGCGCTCTCGAAGCGCAGCGCCAGGACGGCGCCGAGCGCCGCGCCGCCGGCCACCCCGAGCGTGTAGGGCTCGGCCAGGGAGTTGCGGAAGAGGGTCTGGTAGCCCAGGCCGGAGAGCGCCAGGCCCCCTCCCGCGAGCAGCGCGAGCAGCACGCGCGGCAGGCGCAGCTGCCAGAAGATGGCGGCGGCCGTGGGCTCGCCGCGCAGCGCCGCGGCCAGCGACACCGGCTGGCTGCCGGCGAGGGGCGCCGCCAGCAGCGCCGCGACCCACAGCAGCGCCAGCAGCAGCAGGGCCAACCGCGCCCGGGCGCGGCCGGGATGGGCGCTCCCCCGCGGCGGCGCCGGCGCGGCGCCTGTGGAAGGGGCGATCAGGAGGTCCTCACCAGGGCCGGTCACGTTGGTGGTCGAGCGGTCTCAGGGTCAGTGGTTGCCCATTGGCCAGGGCCGACCATGAGCCATGAAGGTGGGGCGTGGTGCCCCCTTCCCTCCCCCGGAAGGGTGGGAAGGGGGTCGGGGGGATGCGACCTCCGGGAAGTGTCGCCTGGCCCAGAGAGGCCAGGCGACCGGGGGACGATCCGATCGACGCTGGTAGGTTGCGCGACACGCCTGAGCTCCGCAGGCGCTACCGGCCGAACCGGGCGCGCGGGCTCTCATCCTAGTAGAGTCACGATGCCAGATCGAGCACGGTGACCGGCCGCTCGCCGCCCCGCACCACCTGGAAGCGGGCGCGGAACAGCTCGGCGAGCAGCTCCGGGCGCAGGATCTCGGCCGGGGTGCCGATCGCCGTCGGCCGGCCGCCGGCCAGCGCCAGCAGGCGGTCGCCGAGCAGGGCCGCCAGGTTGAGGTCGTGGGTGGCGAGGACGACGGTGCGCGCCGTGCGCACCAGGCGCAGCAGCAGCGCCGCGAGCTGTTGCTGGTGACGTGCGTCGAGGTGCAGCGTCGGCTCGTCGAGCACCAGCAGCTGCGCCTCCTGGGCCAGGGCGGCGGCGATGAAGACGGCCTGCCGCTCGCCGCCCGACAGCTCGTCCACCGGCCGGTGGCGCAGCTCGCCGATGCCCACCTGCCGCAGGGCGTCCTCGACCGCGGCGAAGTCGCTGTCGCGCGGCGCCATCTGCAAGCGCGAGAGGTACGGGTAGCGCCCCAGCAGCACCACCTCCTCCACCGAGAGCGGCAGCCGCGCCGGCCGGATCTGCGGCACGTAGGCGATGCGCCGCGCCAGCTCGCGCCGGCTGAAGCGGGCAAACGGCTGGCCGGCGAAGGCGAGCCGCCCGGCCGCCGGCCGCGCCAGGCCGGTCAGCAGCCGCAGCAGCGTGGTCTTGCCGGC
This sequence comes from Thermoanaerobaculia bacterium, assembly GCA_030150965.1. Classification (GTDB taxonomy): domain Bacteria; phylum Acidobacteriota; class Thermoanaerobaculia; order Multivoradales; family UBA5704; genus JASLEW01. The sequence goes on from JASLEW010000994.1 coordinate 2,079, forward strand.
GCCGTTCGGCCCCACCACCGCCAGGCACTCGCCGTCGAGCACGTCGAGGTCGAGCGGCCCGAGGATGGTCCGCCCGCCGGCCTCCCAGGTGATGCCGCGCGCCACGAGGAGCGGCGCCGCGCTCATCCCCGCCCTCCGGGCGGCGGCGCGGCAGCCGGGATGCCGGCCGATGCGGCCGTGCCGCCGGGCCGCGCCGCGTCACCGGCCCCTCCGGCCGCCAGCGCCGCGCGCAGCTGCCGGTAGAGGATCGGCAGCCGCGGGCCGGGAACCAGCACGTAGCTGCCGGCGATGACCGAGATGCGCCGGTCGCGCACCGCCGGCAGCGTCGGCAGCTGGCGCCAATCCGCCGCCATGGCGGCGGCCGCGGCCGGGGTCACCGGGGCGATGCGCAGCTCCAGGATGACCTGGGGGGCGCGGGCCAGGACCTCCTCCAGGCTCACCTGCGGGTAGCGGGTGGCGGCGTCGGCGAAGACGTTCACCGCCCCCAGGCGGGCCAGCAGCTCGTCGAGGAAGGTGCCGCGCGCCGCCGCCAGCATGCCGGTCAGCCGGCCGGCCTGGCGGTCGATCGACAGCATCACGCGCGGCGCGCCGCCGACCGGGGCCGGCGCCAGGCCGGCAGACCACTCCGCGGCCAGGCGCTCCCCCGCCCGCGGCTCGCCGCAGCGGGTGGCGACGAGGGTGAACGACCGCTCGACGTCGTGCAGCGTCTCGGCGGGCACGGTCAGGGTGGCGATGCCCAGCCGCTCCAGCTTCGCCGCCACGTCCCTCTCGCTCGGCAGCAGCAGGACGAGGTCGGCGTGCAGCGCCACCACCTTCTCCAGGTTGGGATTGAACAGGCCGCCGACCCGCGGCCGGCGGGTGGCCTCCGGCGGCCAGGCGCTGTAGTCGTCCACCCCGACCACGCGGTCGCCGAGGCCGAGGGCGAAGAGGGTCTCGGTGAGGCTGGGAGCCATCGAGACGATGCGCCGCGGCGGCGCTGGCCCCGGCGCGGCGGCGGCGCCGGCCGCGCCCGTCGCGCTCGTTCCGGCCGCC
>JASLEW010000030.1 GCA_030150965.1 Thermoanaerobaculia bacterium
GGGCGGCGCGACGGCGCCGCCCGCCGCGGCCGGGGCGTCCAGGGCGCGCGGCGCCGCCCGGCGCGAGCTTCACCTCGACGAGGACTGCTGCCGCGACCTGGCCGCCCTGCCCGGGGCCGGCGAGGTCTCGATCCTGCACCGCCGCCAGGGCTTCGCCAACGAGCTGCGCTTCCGCTTCGACGTGCTGCTGCGCCGCGCGGCGGCGGAGACCCCGGCGCGCCGGAGGAGCCGGCGCACCTGGACCGGCTGGCACCTGGAGCGCCAGAGCGCCGCGCCGCTGCCGCCGGTGGCCTCGCCCGACGATGCCGCCTACGTCATCCACACCTCCGGCTCGACCGGCGAGCCCAAGGGGATCGTCGTGCAGCACCGCCCGGTGGTGAACCTCATCCGCTGGCTCAACCGGACCTTCGGCGTCGGCGCCGCCGACCGCGTGCTGTTCGTCACCTCGCTCAGCTTCGACCTGTCGGTCTACGACATCTTCGGCGTGCTCGCGGCCGGCGGCTCGGTGCAAGTGGCGACCGCCGAGGAGCTCGCGGACCCCGACCGGCTGGTGGCGCTGCTGCGCCACGGCGGCATCACCCTCTGGGACTCGGCGCCCGCGGCGCTGGTGCGCCTGGCGCCGCTCTTCCCGGAGGCGGCAACGCCGGCACCGGCGGAGCGCCCGGCGCTGGCAACCGTGCCGGCGCGCGCCCGCCGCGATGCCGCCCCGGCGCAGGCCGAGAGCGCGCTGCGCCTGGTGCTGCTGTCCGGCGATTGGATCCCGGTGACCCTGCCCGGGCGCGTGCGCCGCGCCTTCCCAGCGGCGCGGGTGATGGCCCTGGGCGGCGCCACCGAGGCGACGGTCTGGTCCAACTGGTTCCCGGTCGAGGAGGTGCCGCCCTCCTGGCCCAGCATCCCCTACGGCCGGCCGATCGCCAACGCCCGCTATCACGCGCTCGACGCCGCTTTCGCCCCCTGCCCGATCGGCGTGCCCGGCGACCTCTACATCGGCGGCGACTGCCTCTGCTCCGGCTATGCGGGGCGGCCGGAGCTGACCGCGCCCGCCTTCCTGCCCGATCCCTTCGCCGGCCGCCCGGGGGCGCGGCTCTACCGCACCGGCGACCGCGTGCGCTACCTGGCCGACGGCAACCTGGAGTTCCTGGGGCGGCTCGACCACCAGGTGAAGGTGCGCGGCTACCGCATCGAGCTGGGCGAGATCGAGCTCGCGCTGGCCCGCCATCCCGGCGTGCGCGAGGCGGTGGTGCTGGCGCGGCCGGCGCAGCCCGCGCCCGCGGGCGCCGCCACCGCTCCGGCCAGGGCCGCCGCCGGCAGCGACCTGCAGCTCGTGGCCTACGTGGTGCCGGCGGCGACGACGGCGCTGGCCGCCGCGCCGGCGGCGGCTGCGGTCACGCCAATGGCAAGGGCGGCGGCGGAGACAGAGCTCACGGCAAAGGCGGCGGCGGAGGCAGAGGTCACGGCAACGGTAAAGGGGGCGGCGGAGGCGGAGGTCACGGCCGACGACCTGCGGCAGCACCTGCGGCGGGCGCTCCCCGAGTACATGGTGCCGTCCGCCTTCGTCTTCCTGCCGGCGCTGCCGGTGACGGCCAACGGCAAGCTCGACCGCAAGGCCCTGCCCGGCCCGCGCCAGGCGGACGGCCCGGCGGAAGGGCCGGCGGACGGTGCGCCGGAGGCGGAGGAGGCGCCGCGCACGCCGCTCGAAGCCCTTCTCGCCGGCCTCTGGCGCGAGGTGCTGGGGGTCGCCCGCGCCGGCATCCACGACAACTTCTTCGCCGCCGGCGGGCACTCCCTGCTCGCCACGCAGCTCGTGGCGCGGGTTCGCCAGTCGCTGGGCGTGGAGCTGCCGCTGCGCGAGCTGTTCCAGCGGCCCACCATCGCCGGCCTGGCGGAAGCCATCGCGGCGATCGCCGGCTTCTCCGGCATCGCCATGGCAGCCGGCGATGCGATCGGCACCGGCAGCACGATGGGAAGAGGCACTGCGCTCGGTGCAGCCGGTGCGATCGGCTCCGGTGCCCTCGAGACACCAGGTGGCGCGGCAGCCCCGGCCGGCGGCCGTCCAGGAGCGGGCCGGGCGCCGGCACCCGCCGCCCCTTCCACGGCCGCCTCGGCCATTCTGCCCATCGTGCGTACACCGCGCGACGGCGCCCTGCCGCTCTCCTTCTCCCAGATGCGGCAGTGGTTCCTCGCCCAGATGGATCCCGGCTCGGCGGCCTACAACGTGCCGCTCAGCCTGCGCCTCGGCGGCGCGCTGCACGTGCCGGCGCTGGCGGCGGCGCTGGGCGAGATCGTGCGGCGGCACGAGACGCTGCGCACCACCTTCCCGGTGGCGGCCGGCCAGCCGTCGGTCGCCGTCGCCGCGCCCGCGGCGGCGCCGCCCCGCCTGCCGCTGCTCGACCTCGGAGCCCTGCCGGCGGGCGCCCGCGACGCCGAGACCCGCCGCCTGGTCCAGGACCACGGGAAGGCGCCCTTCGACCTGACCGCCGGCCCCCTCTGGCGGGCCGCCCTGCTGCGCCTGGAGGGGCAGGAGCACGTCCTCGTCTTCAACGTCCATCACATCGTCTTCGACGGCTGGTCGCTCGGCGTCCTGCTGCGCGAGATCGCGGCGCTCTACCCCGCCTGCCGCGCCGGGCTGCCGTCGCCGCTGCCGCCGCTCGCCGTGCAATACCTCGACTACGCGGTCTGGCAGCGCCGGTGGCTGGCGGGCGAGGAGGGCCGCCGCCAGCTCGCCTACTGGCGCGGGCGCCTGGCCGGCGCCGCGCGGCTGCTGCACCTGCCCACCGACCGGCCGCGCCCCGCGGTGCAGACCTTTCGCGGCGATCACGAGCCGGTCGAGCTGCCGGCGCGGCTCGCCGCGGACGTGCGGACGCTGGCCGCGGCGCGGGGAGCGACGCTCTACATGACGCTCCTCGCCGGCCTCTTCGCCGTGCTCCAGCGCCACACCCGCCAGGACGACATCAGCACCGGCACCTTCTCGGCCAACCGCCGCTGGCGGGAGGTCGAGCCGCTGCTCGGCTTCTTCATCAACACCCTGGTGCTGCGCGCCGACCTCGGCGGCGATCCCGGCTTCCACCGCCTGGTGGAGCGGGTGCGCGAGGTCACCCTGGGCGCCTTCGAGCACCAGGACGTGCCCTTCGAGCGCCTCCTGGAGGAGCTCGGGACCGAGCGCGACCTGTCGCACACGCCGCTCTTCCAGGTCCTCTTCTCGCTGCAGAACTTCGCGCTCCCGGCGCTCTCGGTGCCGGGCCTCACGCTCGGCGCGCTCAACCTCTACGAGGCGGAGCGCGCCAACTTCGACCTCGCGCTCTGGCTGACCGAGGACGGCGCCGGCGCGCTGACCGGCAAGCTCCACTACAACCGCGACCTGTTCGACCGCGCCACCATCCGCCGCCTCGCCGGCCACCTCGGCAACCTCCTGCGCGCGGCGACCGGCGCGCCCGAGCGGCCGCTCGCCGCGCTCCCGCTGCTGAGCGCGGCGGAGCGCCACCAGGCCCTCCACGAGTGGGCCGGCGGCGGAAGCACCGCGGCCGGGCTCGACGCCATCACCGCGGTTCCCGCCATAGACGCCATCCCCGGCATCGACGCCATCACCGGCATCGACGCCATCCCCGCCATGGCCGGCCGACGCTCAGCGGCCGGGCCGCACGGCCCGGCCGGCGCGGCCGGCGCGACCGGGCTCGCCGCCACGGCAGCTTTCCGCGGCGTGGCCGAGACGATCCGCCTCCAGGCGCTGCGGACGCCGGCGGCGCCGGCGCTGGTGCACGGCGGCGGAAGCTGGAGCTACGGCGAGCTCGACCGCCGCGCCGGCGTCCTGGCCTGCCGGCTGCGCGCCCTGGGGATGGGACCGGAGCGCCTCGTCGGCGTCGCGGTGCCCCGCAGCCTGGAGCTGATCGAGAGCCTGCTCGCCACGCTGCGCATCGGCGCCGCCTACCTGCCGCTCGACCCGGCCCTCCCGGCCGAGCGCCTCGACCTGCTGCTCGCCGACGCCGGCATCGGCGCCCTGGTGGTGCCGCACGACTGGCCGGGCTCCGCCGCCAACTTCGACGGGCCGGTGGTGCGGGTCGGCGGCGCCGAGCCGACCGCCGGCCCCGACGACGAGCGCATGCCGCTGCCCGCGCCCGCGCCGCAGAACCTCGCCTACGTGCTCTACACCTCGGGCTCGACCGGCCGGCCGAAGGGCGTGCAGGTGACCCACGGCGCGCTCGCCGGCTTCACCCGCGCGGCGCTCGCCGGCTACGGCCTGGCCCCCGGCGACCGCGTCCTCCAGTTCGCCGCGCCGAGCTTCGACACCAGCGTCGAGGAGATCTTCCCCTGCCTGGCCGCCGGCGCCACCCTGGTGCTGCGCGACGACGAGATGATCGCCTCGCCGGCCCGCTTCCTCTCCGCCTGCGGCGACCTGGGGATCACCGTCCTCGACCTGCCGACCGCCTACTGGCACCAGCTCGCCGCCGCGATGTCGCAGGCGCCTCTCGCCCTGCCGCCGGCGCTGCGCCTGGTCATCCTGGGCGGCGAGGCGGCGCTGCCGGAGCGGGTCCAGGGCTGGCTCGCGGCGGTGGGCCCCCATCCGCGGCTGGTCAACAGCTACGGCCCGACCGAGGCCACGGTCATCGCCGCCGCCTGCGTGGTCGGGCCGCCGGAGCGCGCGCCCCGCATGCCCGCGGCAGCCGGCCCGGGCGCGGCGCCGCCGGGCGATCCGGCCGGAGCGCCGCCGAGCGGCTTGATCGGAACACCGCCGGGCGGCTTGATTGGAACGCCGCCGGGCGGCTTGATCGGAACGCCGCCGGGCGATCTGACCGGAGCGCCGCCGGGCGGCTTGAGCGGAGCGCCGCTCGGCGGCGCGGCGGTCCCGATCGGCCGGCCGTGGGGCGGGGCGCGGATCTGGCTGCTCGATCCGGGCGGCCACCCGGTGCCGCCAGGGGTCGCGGGCGAGCTGCACATCGCCGGCCGCGGCCTGGCGCGCGGCTACCTGCGCTCCCCCGCGCTCACCGCCGCCGCCTTCGTCCCCTGCCCGCAGGGGGGCGGCGCGGCCCCCGGAGAACGCTGCTACCGCACCGGCGACCTGGCCCGCCACCGCCCCGACGGCTGCCTGGAGTTCGCCGGCCGCATCGACGATCAGGTCAAGGTGCGCGGCTTCCGCGTCGAGCCCGGCGAGATCTCGGCGGTCCTCACCGCCCACCCCGGCGTCCACGAGGCGGCGGTGGTGGCAGCCGAGACGGCGCCGGGGGACTGGCGCCTCGGCGCCTACGTGGTGCCGGCCGCCGGCAGCGCGCCGTCCCCGGCAGCGCTGCGCGAGTTCCTCAAGGCGCGGCTGCCGGCCTACATGGTGCCGGCGTCCTTTGCCTTCCTGGAGGCGCTGCCGCTGACCGCGACCGGCAAGCTCGACCGCGCCGCGCTGCCCGCCGCGGCCGGCGGCGGCGAGGGCTACGCGCCGCCGCAGACGGCGATCGAGGAGCTGCTGGTGGGCATCTGGCAGGAGGTGCTGCGCCGCGCCCCGGTCGGCGTCAACGACAACCTTTTCGACCTCGGCGGCCACTCGCTGCTGCTGCCGCAGCTCGCCGCCCGCATCGAGCAGGCGCTGCAGCTCGAGCTGCCGCTGCGCACCCTGTTCGAGGCGCCGACCGTGGCGCAGCTGGCGGTGGTGCTCGAAGCCCAGGTGCTGGCGCAGATCGACGGCCTGAGCGACGACGAGGCCGAGCGCCTGATGACCGACGCCGGCCTGTTCGACGACCCGGCGGCCATCGTGTCCACGTAGGAGATCCGGGTCCACGTAGGAGATCGCCTGACCCGTCCAATCGCCTGACCCATCCATCGGCAAGGGCGCGCCCGGCGCGGCCCGCGCCAATCACGAAAGGGAGACAACCACCCATGTCCGAGATCCGACCCCACAACCCAAGCCGCCTTGCGGCGGCGGTGGCGATCCTCGCCGCCGCCTGCCTGTTGGGCGCCGCCGCGGCCGGCCACGCCGGGCCGATCATCACCGGCAACATCGCGATCAGCGGCCCGCAGCAGCTGTTCCCCAACGACAACCCGAGCCGCGGCACCTCGTCCATCGCCGCCGATCCGCTCGGCATCTTCCTGCTCGCCGGCTTCGAGGACCTGCAGGGGCTCTGCGGCCCTCCGGGCGGCCTCGCCTGCCCGCCGAACAGCCCGCACGGCCTCTCCAACTTCGCCTTCTCGGTGGACGCCGGCATCAGCTGGACCGACGGCGGCACGATCGGGCCGATCGGCACCGCCAGCACCGCCGGCCATCCCTGGGTGGAGCGCCTCCCCGGGCCGTTCTTCGGCCTCGGCCCGGCGACCTGGTTCTACACCAGCCGCATGGAGGACCAGGCCACCGGCGCGGCCAACGGCGTCGGCATCTACCGCGGCCGCTTCGGCGCCGGCACCTTCAACATCGAGGACGGCCAGATCATCAACTCGGCCAACGGCGCCAACGACCAGTACGGCCGCCAGGCGATCGCCGCCGCCAAGGACGGCAGCCAGTCGGCCTACATCGTGCTCGTCGACGTCGAGGAGCTGTGCGCCGTTCCCCTCGCGGGCTTCGGCGAGATCCACGCCTGGCGCACCCATGACGCCGGCAACAGCTGGCAGGGGCCGGTGATCGTCAGCCCCGACACCGCGCCGATCAAGGATCCCACCAACCCCAACTGCGGCAACGCGGGCTACATCCAGATCGCGCCGGCCGTGGCCACCGGGCCGCACGGCGAGGTCTACGCGGTGTGGCAGTACGGGCCGTTCTTCACCATCGCCGGCAACACCGCCACCGACTCGGTCGCCTTCTCGGCCTCCTTCGACGGCGGCGCCACCTGGAGCGCGCCGGCGCTCATCACCACCATCAACGACATGCGCGAGAACCCGCCGGTCGGCTACGCCAAGAACCGGATGAACGACCAGTCGCGCATCGCCGTCGCCGCCGACGGCGCGCACAAGGGGCGCATCTACGTCACCTTCCCCTCCGCCGCCTCGCCGGCGGTGTCGGCGGTGGTCGGGCAGTCGCCGGTCTCGTCGCAGGTCTACTCGATGTACTCGGACGACCGCGGCGCCACCTGGAGCACGCCGACGCCGCTCGCCGGCCCGGTGCCGCCCACCGGCCTCAAGCGCTTCTGGCCCACGGTCAGCGTGCGGCCGGGCGGCGACGTGGACGTGATCTACATGGAGAGCCAGGAGGTCGCGACCGGCAGCACCTGCACGGTGGCGGTCAACCCGGTCGCCTTCCGCTCCGGCCCGCTCAGCTCGCTGGTCGACACGTTCTTCGTGCAGTCGCACGACGGCGGCGTCACCTTCTCGGCGCCGGTCAAGGTCTCGACCGCGACCAGCGACTGGTGCACCGCGCCCTACCAGTTCGCCTCCGCCTTCCCGACCGACGGCTTCCTGGTCTCGAACGCCGGCGACTACATCGGCTCCACCTCGGTTCTCGGCCGCACGCTGGCGCTCTGGCCCGACGACCGCGACACCTTCATGAGCGTGTTCTACGGCTCGATCCTCGGCTTCGCGGGCCACTAGCCGCCGGTAGCAGGCGGCCCCCGGCCCCTCTCCTGGCCACCTCCCGCCGCCGCCGCGCACCTTGGTGTGTGGCGGCGGCGCGATGCCGATTCCTCCTTTTACGTGACAAGGATCCGACGCGACATGCCCAACCCGTCCGGCAACACCCGACGTGAGTTCCTTCGTTCCGCCGCGCTGGCCGTACCGGCGCTCGCCGCCTGGCCGGCGCTGGCCGCCCGCGCCGCCGGCCAACCCCCGGCGACGGCGGCGGCGCCTCCCGCCGCTCCGGGAGCGGCGGCACCGGGCCTGCCCGCTCCCGGCGTCGATGGAAGGGGAGGGCGCGGGCCGCTCTCGGTGATCGTCGTCGGCGCCGGCCTGGCCGGCCTGGCCGCCGCCCACGAGCTGACGGCGGCGGGGCTCCAGGTCACCGTGCTCGAAGCGCAGGAGCGGCCGGGCGGGCGCGTCCTCACCCTGCGCCAACCGTTTGCCGGCGGCCTCTACGCCGACGCCGGCGCGGTGGACTTCACCGACGGCTACCGCCACATGATGCGCTACGTGCAGCTCTTCGGGCTGCCGGCCGCGGCACCCACCGGCCGCGGCGGGGCGATCGTCTACCACCTGCACGGCAAGCGGCTGGAGCTGCGGCCGGGCGTGCCGGGCGGCGAGCCCGATTGGCCCTATCCGCTCACCGCCGAGGAGCGGGCGCTGGGCCTCGTCGGCATGCTCAAGAGATACTTCGCTCCCGGCTTCAAGCTCGGCGATCCCACCGCCCCGGGCTGGCAGCTGGAGGCGGTGAAGGGCTACGACCGGCAGACGATGGCGCAGTTCCTGGAGCGCCAGGGCGCATCGCCCGCCGCCGTCGACCTGCTCGGCCACGCCCTCTGGTTCGGCTACGGCTGGGCGAGCGTCTCGGCCCTGCACCGGCTGCTGTCCGACGTGGCGCTGCGCTACCAGGGGCAGGCCGCCAGGGTGCTGACCGGGGGCATGGACCAGCTGCCGCAGGCGTTCGCCCGCGGACTCGGCAGCCGCATCCGCTACGGCGCCCAGGTGACGCGCATCCGCCAGGAGATTGGCGGCGTGCGCGCCGTGTTCCAGACCGCCGCCGGCGAGCAGTCGCTCCTCGCCGAGCGCCTGATCTGCACCGCGCCCTGCCCGGCGCTGCGCAAGATCCAGTTCGTCCCCGCGCTGCCGCCCGAGCGCCAGCGCCTCTTCGAGCAGTTGGAGTACACGCCGGTGACCCGCATCTTCCTCCAGGCGAAGCGGCGCTTCTGGGCCGATGCCGGCGATGCCGGCGCCGCCTTCACCGACCTGCCGATCCAGATCGTCAGCGAACATCCGTTCGGCGGGGTCGGCGGGGCCGGCGGGGGCGGGGGGACGGCGGGGGCCGGCGGCGCTGCCGGAGCGGTTCCGGCGGGACCTGCGGCCCCGGCGGCCCCGGCGAGCGGCAGGGGAGGCGCGGCGGCGCCCGGCATCCTCGAATGCCACGTCAAGGGGCCCGAGGCGGAGCGCCTGGCGGCGATGGAGCCCGCCGCCCGGATCGCCTTCGCCCTCGACCACCTGGAGAGCGTCCACCCCGGGATGAAGGCGCAGTTCGACGGCGGCACCTCGGTCGCCTGGGGGTCCGACCCCTGGGCGGGCGGCGGCTACGCCTGGTGGCGGCCGGGGCAGCTCACCGAGATGCTGCCCGAGCTGGTCAAACCGGTCGGCCGGGTGCATTTCGCGGGCGAGCACACCTCGCTGCTCGGGCGCACCATGGAGGGGGCGCTCGAATCCGGCAACCGCGCGGCGCGCGAGGTGGCGGGGGCGCCGCGGCCGCTCAGCCCGCTCGGGGAATGACCGGCATGCGGCCAGCGCAGACCGCGCCGCCGCGCGGCCCGGCCGAGGAGCGGCTGGCGCGGGTATGGGAGGAGGTGCTGGAGCTGCCGCCCGGCACCGTCCGCCGCGGCGACAACTTCTTCGCCCTGGGCGGCGACTCGCTGCGCGCCCATCAGCTGGCCGCCCGGTGGCTGGAGCTGGCGGGCGCCGAGATCGACCTCGAAGAGCTGTTCGCGGCGCCGACCCTGGGCGAGCTCGCGGCGCGGCTGGGGGCGCCGGCAGCCGCGGCCTCCGGCACCGCGGGAAGCACCCCGGCGGCTGGTGCTGCGAGAGCGGCGGCTTCTGGCGCTGCACGGGCGGCCGATGGTGCGGCGGCGGCGCCGGCAGCGCCGCTCGGGGTGCGCGATGCCACGGCCGCGCCACCTGCTCCTGGCAGGCCGGCGGCGCCGGACTCTCCCGTCCGGCGCCCGCCCGCCGGCGGCGCCGAGGAGGCGCTGCCGCTCTCCTCGCCGCAGCGGCGTCTGTGGTTCGTCGATCAGCTGGAGCCGGGCAACCCGGCCTACAACCTGGCGCTCACCGTGGAGATCCGCGGCGCGCTCGACCGCGCCGCGCTGGGCGCCGCCCTGGCCGGCGTCGTCCGCCGCCACGAGGCGCTGCGCACCGTGTTCCGCATCGCCGGCGGCGCGCCGGC
>JASLEW010000049.1 GCA_030150965.1 Thermoanaerobaculia bacterium
ACCCTTCCCGGCTCGCGCCGCCGCAGGAGGTCCGCCGCGTCCTCGCCTGGCGTGACCACCAGCGCCCGGCGGTGGGGGAGGTGGCGACGGCCGGTCTGGAGGGTGTAGGCCACGTCGGCGAGGGGCACCGAGGGATGGGCGGCGAGGTGCTCGGCGAGCGCGTCCGTGGCGCTATCCAGGGCGGCGGCGCTGTCCGCCGAGAGGACCAGGGCCTCCCAGGGGCGGGGCGCCGAGGGTGGCGGGGGTGACGGCGGCTCCTCCAGCACCAGGTGCACGTTGGTGCCGCCGAAGCCGAATGAGCTGACGCCGGCGCGGCGCGGAGAGGTGGCGCCGGCCGGCCAATCGGCCAGCTCGGCCGCCAGGCGCACGGGGCTCGCGGCGAAGTCGATCTCGGGGTTGGGGTGGAGGAGGTGGAGGGTGGGCGGGATCTGCCGGTGCTCCAAGGCCAGGACGGTCTTGATCAGGCCCGCGACGCCGGAGGCGACGTCGAGGTGGCCGATGTTGGTCTTGACCGACCCCAGGGCGCAGAAGCCGCGGCGCGCCGTGTGGGAGCGGAAGGCGTGGGCGAGGGCCTGCGCCTCGATCGAGTCGCCCATGCGCGTGCCGGTGCCGTGCGCCTCGATGTAGGAGAGCGTGTCCGGCTCGATGCCGGCCGCCGACCATGCCTCGGTCAGCACCTCCGCCTCGCCGTGGACGCTGGGCGCGGAATGGGCCACCTTGAGGCGGCCGTCGTTGTTGGCCGCCGAGCCGCGGATCACCGCGCGCACGGTGTCGCCGTCGGCCAGCGCGTCGCTCAGCCGGCGGAGGGCCACCACGCCACCGCCGTGACCGAACAGCATGCCGTCGGCGGCGGCGTCGAAGGCGCGGCAGCGCCCGCTGGGCGACAGCAGGCCGCCGGGATGGCAGAGATAGCCGGCGAGGAGGTTGACCTTGATCGACACGCCGCCGGCCAGCGCCAGGTCGCACTCGTCGTTGAGCAGGCTGGAGCAGGCGAGGTGGACGGCCAGCAGCGACGTCGAGCAGGCGCTCTGCACCGTGAAGCTCGGCCCCTTGAGGTTCAGCTTGTAGGAGATGCGGGTGGCGAGCGAGTCGCCGGCGTTGGCGGTCAGCACCTCCAGCGGGTCGCCGTCCGCCGCCACGCCGCCGGCCAGGTTGTAGAGCAGGTAGGTGCTGAGGCTGGCGCCGGCGAAGACGCCGATCGACTGCCGCTCCGCCTCGGCCTCCGGGTCGTAGCCGCTGCTCTCCAGCGCCTCCCAGGCCAGCTCCAGCCACACGCGGTGCTGCGGGTCGAGGATCTCCGCCTCGGCGTCGCCAAGGCCGAAGAAGGCGGCGTCGAAGCGCGCGACGTCCGCCATCTGCGCGGTCACCGGCACGTAGCGCGGGTCGTCGCGCAGCGCCGCCGGCACCCCCAGCGCCGCCAGCTCCTCGCCGCTCAGCCGGCGCGCCGCATCCACGCCGCACCGCAGGTTCTCCCAGTACGCGCCCATGTCGCGGGCGCCGGGAAAGCGCCCGGCCATGCCGACGACGGCGATCTCCGTCCCGTCGTAGCGCCCGGCGCTCACGACGGTCCCGCCTCGTCGGCGGTGTCGCCGCTGCCCACCCGCTGCAGGCGCCTGGCCTTGCGGCGTTCGCCACGGCTGCGGCTGGCGGCGAACGTGGGCCCGGCGCCAGCGGCCGGCCCGTCCTGGCGCCTGGCGCCGATCAGACGGGACATGGCCGCGACCGTCGGCGCCTCGTAGAAGTTGACCTCGGCGACGTCCACCTGGAGGCGCTCCTTGAGGCGGCTGATGATCCGCACCCCGGCGAGGGAATTGCCGCCCAGCTCGAAGAAGTTGTCGTGCAGCCCGACGCGGTCCACGCCCAGCACCTCCTGGAGGACGGCGGCGATCTGCCGGTCGAGCTCCTCCTCCGGGGCGACGAACGGCGTCGCCAGGGCGGGGCGCTGGTGGCCGGCCGGCGCGGTGGCCGCGTCGCCGGCACCGGCGGCCGCGGCTAGATTCCCGGCGCCTGGCGGGGCGGGCTGGCCGCCGGCGTCCGGCGCGGTGCGCCCGGTGGAATTCTCCGTGTCGGTCCCCGCCCTGCCGGCATGCCTTGCCGGCGCGGCCGAGGCGGCCTCGAGGCTCTCAACGGTCTCAGCGGTCTCAACCATCTCGCCGATCTCGACGATCTGAACGGTGCGCACGAAGCGGCGGCCGTCCCGCAGCGCCACCTGGCGCAGCTGCGGGCCGGCCAGCATCGCCTCGGCAAGGATCTCCCCGGCCGCCGCCGTCACCTCGCCGGGCTCCGCGGGCGGCAGCAGATCGAGGTAGCGGCAGGTGACGTTGGGCAGCTCTTGCGGCAGGAGGTCCGCGGCGTCCTCCGCGGCAGCAGGATGAGGCGATGCCGCCTCGTCGCCAGGAACGGAGTGAAGGCCGCCGGTGACCACCAGGAGCGAGGCCGGGCACGCGAGGTCGCGCCTGCCGAGCGCCTGGGCCAGGAAGAGCGGCCCGTAGAAGCCGCGGTCGAGAGCGGCCTGCGGGGTAGGCAGACCGCCAGGTCTGGATGCGACGGAGCTGCCACTTCCGGAGGCGGCGGAGCCGCCAGGTCCGGACGTGGCGGAGCTGCCAGGCCCGGATGTGGCGGAGCCGCCAGGCCCGGGTGCGGCGGAGCCATCAGGTCCGGAGGTGGAGGAGCTGCCAGGTCTGGAGGCTGCGGAGCTCTCAGGTCCGGAGGCGGCGGAGCCGGAGGCGGCGGAGCCGGAGGCGGCGGAGCTGTCTGGTCTGGAGGTGGCGGAGCCATCAGGTCGGGATGCGACGGAGCTGCCAAAGCCGGAGGCGGCGGAGCCGCGAGGACCGCTGCCGGCATCGCGGACGCCGGTAACGGCAGGCGCATGCCCGGCGCCGGCAGCGTTGGTGTCCGGGTTGGCAGTTCCGTTCCCTTCGGCGAACGACCAGAGATGGACGATCCGGCGCGGCGCTTCCGGCAGCGCCGACAGCAGCGCCGCCACGTCGGCGGCATCGCCCGGCGCGGCGGTGAACGTGACCCCCTCCGCATCGTCCAGGAAGGCGAAGCGCTCGCCCGCGAACACCCGCGCCCACCGGCGGCCAGCGGCGCTCAGGCGGACGGCGACCTGCTCGCCGAGCGCCGAGCCGCGGTCGGTGAGCAGCAGCCAGAGCCCGTCGCCGTCGCTCTCGTCGCCGGCCGGCGCGGTCGGCGGCGCCGCCGGCTCCGCCCTTTCTGCGGCTGCCGTCGCGGCGTTCGGATCCTCCGCGGCCGCCGCGACGTCCGGGACCGTCAGGTCCGGCGGGCCGTCCGCGGCGCCGTCCGCCCCGCCGCCGCTGCCGTCCGCTACCGGCGCCGGCCTCCATACCGCCGCCGTGGTCCACTGGCGCGGACCGCGGGGAGCGGCGCCGGCGCGGTCCTTCGCCGGCAGCGGCTCCACCCAGTAGCGGCGGCGCTCGAACGGGTAGGTGGGCAGCGGCACGCGGCGGCGCTCCTCGCCGGCGCTGAACGCCCGCCAGTCGATCTCGCCGCCGGCGAGCCACAGGCGGGCCGCGGCGCGCAGCAGCACGGCCTCGTCGTCCTCCGCCGACCTGGGGTGACGCAGCGACGCGACCACGGCATGCTCCGGGCCGCGCGCCGGGTGCTCGCGGGCGAAGCCGGTGAGCGTGTCGCCGGGGCCGGCCTCGACCAGGATGCGCTGCGGCTCGGCGAGCAGACAGGCGAGGCCGTCGGCGAAGCGCACCGTGCCGCGCAGCTGCCGCGCCCAGTAGGCGGGATCGGTCGCCTCCTCCGGCCGCATCCAGGTGCCGGTCAGGTTCGACACCAACGGCATACCGGGCGGCGCCAGGCGCACCCGGCGCACGGCGGCGGTGAACGGCGCGAGCAGCGGGTCGGCGGTGGACGAATGGAAGGCGTGCGAGGTGTGCAGGCGGCGCGCCGTGACGCCGCGCGCCTCCAGCTCGGCCGCCAGGGCGCGGACCGCCGCCGGGCTGCCCGAGACCACCGAGAGGTTGGGCCGGTTGACCGCGGCCAGCGACAGCTCGCCGCCGCCCGGCCCGCCGCGGCCGAGGAGCTCCGCCACCTCGGCCTCGGGCAGCGGCACGGCGAGCATCGCTCCCGGCGCCATTCGCTGCATCAGCCGGCCGCGCTCGACCACCAGCGCCAGGGCGTCCTCCAGGCTGAAGACGCCGGCCAGGCAGGCGGCCACGTACTCGCCGATCGAGTGGCCGAGGAGGGCCGACGGGCGCACGCCCCAGGAGAGCCAGAGCTGCGCGGTCGCCCAGGAGAGGACGAAGAGCGCGGGCTGCGCCACCGCGGTCTGCTCCAGCCGCTCGGCGGCGGCCCCGGCGCCCCACAGCTCGGCGCGCAGGTCGAACGGCAGCAGCGCGCAGCAGCGGTCCACGGCGGCGCGGAAGGCCGGCTCGCTCGCATAGAGGCCGCGCCCCATGCCGGGATACTGGGCCCCCTGGCCGGGGAACAGGAAGGCCACCGGATGCTCGCCCGGCGCCGCGGCCAGGCTCAGCACCCGCTCGGGATCGAGGCTGTCGAGCGCCCGGGCGGCCTCCTCCAGGCCGCGGCAGAGCAGGGCGCGGCGGTGCTGGAACGCCTTGCGGCCCACCTGAAGGGTGTAGGCCGCGTCCGCCAGGTGCGTGTCCGCCGACCGCGCATCCGCCAGGCGCGTGTGCTCCGGGTGCGTGCCGTCCTGCCGGAGCGCGGCGGCGCCCGCGGCCGGCGTCGCTGCCAGGGAAGCGTCCGCCGCCGTTTGCGGGGCGGCGGCGGACGAATCATCCGCTTGCCGCGCCGCCGCCTGGCGCAGGTGCTCGGCCAGGCGCAGGGTGGCGCGGTCGAGGGCGCCGGCGCTCCTGGCCGAGAGCACCAGGAGCTGCCATGGCCGGGCGGGCGCGGCGGCCGGGCCCGCCGCGCGCCGCGGCGCCTCCTCGAGCACCACGTGGGCGTTGGTGCCGCCCATGCCGAGCGAGGTCACGCCGGCGCGGCGGGGGACGCCGTCCGCCGTCTCCCAGGGGCGCAGCCGGGTGTTGACGAAGAAAGGGCTCTCCGCCAGGTTGAGCCGCGGGTTGGGCGCCTGGAAATGCAGGCTGGGCGGGATCTGCCGGTGGTGCAGGGCGAGCACCGTCTTGATCAGCCCGCACACCCCGGCCGCGGTGTCGAGGTGGCCGATGTTGGTCTTGATCGAGCCGATGGCGCAGAAGCCGCGGCGCGCGGTGTGGGCGGCGAACGCCCGCGACAGGGCGGTGATCTCGATCGGGTCGCCGATCGCGGTGGCGGTGCCGTGGCACTCGACGTAGGAGACGCTGGCGGGGTCGATGCCGGCGCTCTCGTAGGCGAGCCGGTAGAGCTCGATCTGGCCGCCGACGCTCGGCGCCATGAAGCTGACCTTGTGCGCGCCGTCGTTGTTGCAGGCCGCCCCCTTGATGACGGCGTAGACGTGATCGCGGTCGGCGAGCGCCGCGGCCAGCGGCTTGAGCACCACGACGCCGCAGCCGTGGCCGCTGACGAAGCCGGTCGAGGCGGCGTCGAAGGCGCGGCAGTGGCCGTCGCGCGAGACGGTGCCACCCGCCTGGTGGAGGTAGCCGGAGACCTCCGGCAGATGGATCGACACGCCGCCGGCGAGCGCCATGTCGCAGGCCCCGCCCTGCAGCGCCTGACATGCCTCGTGCACGGCGACCAGCGACGTCGAGGAGGCGCTCTGGATGGTGACGCTCGGCCCCCTGAGGTTCAGCTTGTAGGAGACGCGGGCGGTGAGCGGGTCCTTGTCGTTGCCGAGCGATGCCTGGAGGGTGTCGGCCGAGGCCACCAGCTCCATGTGGGAGAGGAGGTTGGTGAGCAGATACGTGTTCATGCTCAGCCCGGCGTAGACGCCGACCAGGCCGGGGTAGCCCTCGGCGTCCCAGCCGGCGTCCTCGAGCGCCTCCCAGGCGCATTCGAGGAAGAGCCGGTGCTGCGGGTCCATCAGCTCGGCCTCGCGCGGGTTGAGGCCGAAGAAGGCGGCGTCGAAGAGGTCCACGTCGCCCAGGATCCCCTTGGCCCGCACGTAGTCGGGGCGCGCCACCAGGGCGGGATCGACGCCCGCGGCGAGCAGCTCGTCGGCGCTGAAGAAGCGGATCCCCTCGCGTCCCGCGGCCAGGTTGAGCCACAGCTCGCCGACGTTCGCCGCGCCGGGGAAGCGCCCGGCCAGGCCGATCACCGCGATGTCGCGCTCCGCTGCCGCGCCGGCGGCGGCCGCGGGCGCGGCCGCGGCCGTGATCGCGTTCCCGGCCGCGGCCGTGGTCGCGGCCACGTTCTCGGCCGTGGCAGCGGCCACGTTCCCGGGAGCGGCCGCT
>JASLEW010000084.1 GCA_030150965.1 Thermoanaerobaculia bacterium
CAGGCGCTCGCCGCCGGGGAGACGATCGAGGGCGCCTTCGAGGATGCCTGCGCGCTGCTTGCGGCCCATGAGCTGCTGGAGCAGGTCAAGCCGGTTCTCGAGATGGACACGAGCACTCCGAAGCTGGTCGGTCCGTGGGGCAGCCGAGAGCGCGCGAAGCTTTCTGACCGAAACGGAAAGGAAAAGTCGCGGCCCACGGTGACCGTGCGCGACGTGCGAGGCCGCAACGTCCGCATCACGACGTCTCCTGGGAGCATCGACGCGAGGCGGGTCGATTCTTGCGGTGATGTGATCATCAAAGCACGGGAGCTTGAACCGACCTGAAAGGCGTGGGAGGTGCCAGAGACCAAGGGTGTGTTCAATATTGTTCTTAACAGAGTGTCTGCTGCAGCCGGAGATGTCATTATCAAGGTCTTCGAGAATCCGACTGCTTCTCTTGGCGTAATCGCGATAGCCGTCGTTGCCTTGACAGTCCTGGGTCTAGAAAGGCCGGAGATAAGGAGATCACTTCTGAGCTGGGGGAGCGAGCCTCCGCTCTCGGTGGAGCTTGCGCCGGCCCAACAGCAGGAAGAGAGCAAAAGGGTCTCTGGCGCCCGCGCATCCATCCGCTTCCTTCAGCTGGAGCTGAAAGATAACCAACTTGAGGTCCGAGGAGAGGTTCTGTTGGAGAAGGTTGATCCGGCGGGGATTCCCAATTACTTACGGCATCTGGAGGTCAGTGTGAAACTGGCGGATGGAGCGGAGGCCCCGGTGGCGATCGATTCCGAAAAGCGGACCTGGAAAGCCGGGCTCGACCTGGTTCAGTGGCCCACCCCCGGACAAAAGCTGAGGGTCGTGGCAGAGCTGAGAGAGGTTGGAAGCCACAGATCCATTGCCAGCGCTCAGACCGAAATCGATGTGGAGACAACGAGATCACCATCATGACCATCGAGATATCGCCATCGCTGCCACCGCAAGCTTTCTTCGCGGGGCCACCTCCCGGCAAGGACGACCGTGAGCGCAACGCGGATGCCGGTGCCGGGGGAGAGCCCGCGGCGGAGCTCGAGCAACCGGCCGAGCTGCACCTATCGCGGATTCGTGTGCCGGGACCCGACCGGCTCGCGCCGCCAGAGGTCGATCACCGGCTCATTCGAGATTGCCTCCACCTGGAGGATTGCGAGGCGCGGGTGGCCGAGCATCATCGGTACCTGTTCAGGTCCTGGCATGCCAGCGACACGGAGCAGGCGGTGCAGAACCGCGATCTGATCCATCGTTACATCCAGCGGCTGGAAGAGAGGATCCGGGTCCTTTCGCGGCAGCTCCAGAGGACCGACGAGCTGATCCGGCAGGAGCAGGAGGCGAAGGGGACGACGGCGTGGAGCACCCTCGACCTGGTGGCCGTGACCGGGTTCGGTCTGTTCTCCCTGGTCCTCCTGGGCATGGGGATGAACACCCTGGCCACCTACCTGATGGATTCCGGCTTCATCATCTTCGTCGAGCGCCCCGCCCTCGCCTATCTGCTCTCCGCGGTCAATCTGGGCCTGGCTGTCCTGCTCAAGGTCGGCTCCTCCTGGCTGCGGAACGACGCGGCGAAGCACCGGTACTTCCTCTGGCTGTGGGGCCTGGGACTGTTCAGCGGAGCTCTCTGGCTGATCACCTTCGCCGTGATTTTCCCCAACATCGAGGCGCAGGGGGTCGACGAGGTCATCGCCAGCCTCGGCCAGGAGAGCTCGCTCAAACATGCCGTTCTCGATGGCATCTTCGTCTGTTCCCAGCTGGTCAGCGAGATCTGCATCTCCGCGGCATTGTGGATGCACCTGGAGCGAATTGCCCGCGCGCATGCGCCGGGCGTGGTCATGGCGCGGAACCCCGAGCATCGTGGATACCTGAAACGTCTGTCGGGGTACAACGAGCGCCTGCGCGCGTCGGTGGATAAGCGGGCGGCGCTGGAGGGCTGGCTCGAGGCCCTGCGGGCCTGCGAGACGGCCTACCTGTCCCGCGCGACCGCGGCCGCCAAGGCAGGGCAGGCCCTGCGCCAAGCGGAGAGCTACGGATTGGCAGGCAGGACCGGTGCAGTCGGGCGCCGCGACAACCATCACCGCGAGGACTCATGATGAGAAACGGTACGCTGAGCCGCCGGTCCACATTTCGGTGCCTTCTCCTGATTCCTCTGGCCGCCGTAGGCGCGCTTGGTACGGCCTGCCGGGCGCCCTCTCGGGACCCCGCTCCGCGGGCTCCTGCCGGCGACTACGTCATCGGTGTCTCCCCCTTCATCCCGCAGAAGAAGGTCGCCGCGGTTCGAAGCACGCTCTACCGGCTCATTCTGGACAAGGTTTCCGTCGGCAGCCACATTGCGGTCTTCGACGCCTACCATCTCAGCCGGATCACGGACCTGCTTATTCCCCAGGATGATGCCTTCAACAGCATCAAGATCAGAACCAGGAAGTTCGCACGGAACCTCGGGGAGATTCAGAGGTTCCTGGATGCGTCGGCCGGAGCTGCCGGCGAAGGCGAAGCGGATGGAAGGATCCGATGGCCCGAGTTCCTCGACCTCGTCGCCAACTCCCGCCGCGGGAACTCCACGCCCGCGACCGTGGTGTTGCTCGGCGGGCCGCTCTACCTGGACACGAAAGACGCACGATTCTCGATGACGGATGGCCGGTATCCCTCGGACGACCATCTCTGCGTGGGGCGGGCCGAATCTGTCTTCGGCGTCGCCGACCGCGGGGCTCAGTTGACGAGAGCCCGAGTGCTTCTCGGCTACCTGGTCGACCCCTGGGTCAATGGTCTCCATGAAGAGCCGGTGCGGCGCTTCTGGAGCCTTTTCATCGCGGCCCAGGGAGGAGAGCTGATCGCCTTCGCCGGGGACCTGCCCACGGTGGTCGACAGCCTGGGCGATCCGGCCTCGCCCTCGCCCTGGTCTTACGAGCTCCACTGTCCGCCGAATCCCCAGCCGGCGATGATCGTAGGTCCGCTGCCTCCCCCACCGGGCCCGATCCAGGCGGCATTGAGGATCGGCATCCGCTGGAGCTGCCTCCACTGCGACCTGGACCTCTACTCGCGCCCCAGCGCCGGAGCGGCGGAGCTCTTCTATCGCAATCAAAAGACGGCGGAGGGTGTCTATCTGAAGGACTACCTCACCTCGCCGATGCCGGCCAACGACTTCGAATGGATCGAGTACCGCAAGCCGGTGGATCTCTCCAAGGTCGAAGCGGCGGTCAACTTCTACGCCGGGCATTCTCCGGGCGGCGTCCCCGGCGAGGTGTTGGTCCAGAGCGGCGGCGCCAGCTACCTGGGCAAGTTCCGCATCGAAGCCGAGGAGGGCAATCAGGGCGGCGAGCGCGAGCAGCGGGCCAGCAGCCCCAATTGGACGGTGCTCAAGATCGGTGCCTTGGTGGGCGCCGCCGGGAACCGGCAATCGACCGTACGGGTCACCACCGGCCCAGGTCGGTCAACCGGGCCGATGCCTCCTGCCGGGCCGACACCTCCTGTATTTCCTGGGTGGCCGCCTTCTGACGATTGGCGTGGCGTGCCGCCGGAGCCCCGGACTTCCGGGCCGGCGCGTCGGGTCCGCATCCTGTCACCGCGGGACGGCTCGACGATCCGCGTGCCGGCGGGGATCTCGGGCCCGGTCCAGCACCCGGTCGAAGGCGACGTCCTCGGTTACGGCCAGGCCGCGATCGGGCGACTTCACCTGATCGTGGAGGTCCAGATCTATACGAATCAGTGGTTCCCGGAAGGGATCGCCGAGGTCAGGGGCGACGGCACCTGGCGGGTGCAGACCGCGCACTTCGGCGGCTCACACCATATTGTTCAAGCGACTCTGAAGGACGGCAATGGCAACGAGATCGACACGCAAGAGGTCACGGTAACGGTGGTCAACAACTAGCAGCGGAGGATGCGATGAGACGCTTCATGACAGCTGGGATCGGGCTTTTCCTGATCGTCTTGCCGGCGGTCCACGCCGCGCAAAAGGAGCGAACGGCGACCGTCATCTCGGGAACGGTGCGCGACAAGGGCGGAGCACCCCTCGATGGCGCGGTGATCCACGTGAAGGGTGCGAACCTCTCCGACATCTCGACCAACGCGGCAGGATGGTTCCGCTTCGCCGTCGTCGATCTCAAGGAAGAGATCCCGCTGCGGTTCTCGCGCGCCGGCTACGAGGACCAGGCCATCGCCCTCAAGCCCACGGAGACCGAGGCCAAGCTCAACATCGTCCTGGACAAGAAGACCCTGGAGGTCAGGATGACGGAGTTCGAGTCCGGCCGGAGGATCCGGGGAATCGTTTCCGGACTTGCTCCCGGAGAGCAGAGGGAGCTCAAGGTGGTGGTCTACGTCCTGACCAACAAGTGGTACATCCACCCCGAGGCGGTCGCGACCACGGGGGCCGGCTTCGCCGACATCGACCCGTCCGGGCGATGGGAGATCGGGAGTGTCTGGCGGGGCCACCAGGCCAGCAAGCTGGCGATCCTGGTGGTCACAAGGGCCGCGTGGGCGCCGCCGACCATCGAGCCAGGAGAGATGCGGCCGGAGGACGCCCTGCGTTCCCGGCTGACACCCTTGGCGCTTGCGGTCCTCGAAGCGCCCACGGGGATCTGAGCACAGAGGCATTGAGACCGAGTTGACGCCCCTGCCTCCCCGTGATAGCTTTTCCCGCTCTGCCTGCCACCGTTGTGTGGCCTTCCGGGCGGAGGGGCGCCTTGGCGCTTCGCGCCGTCCGGCTTGCCGGCAGCAACTCCCTGGAGATCGGGTCCATGTTTGCAGTGATCGAGAGTGGTGGTAAGCAATACCGCGTCGAGGCGGGGGACGTGCTCGACGTCGAGCTGATGGGCTCGCTGGGGGAGGACCCGGAGAAGGGAGCGGCGGTGCGGTTCGAGCGCGTGCTCCTGGTCGGCGGCGACTCCACGTCGGTGGGCAACCCGCTGGTCGAGGGGGCGGTGGTGACCGCCTCGCTGGTCGGCGAGTCGCTGGGGCCCAAGCTCCGGGTGTTCAAGCACAAGCGCCGCAACACGCAGCGCCGCACGCGCGGCCACCGGCAGCACATGCACCGCGTGCGCATCGACGGCATCCAGCTGCCTTGACCTGCCGCAAGAGGACGGGACATCCATGGCACACAAGAAAGGGCAGGGCTCCAGCCGCAACGGGCGGGACTCCAACGCGCAGCGGCTGGGCGTCAAGCGCTTCGGCGGCGAGCGGGTGAACGGCGGCGCGATCATCGTGCGCCAGCGCGGCACGCGCTTCTTCCCGGGCCAGAACGTCGGCCGGGGGAAGGACGACACGCTCTACGCCAAGCAGGGCGGGGTGGTGCAGTTCCAGAACCGCGGGCGCCGCGGCACCTTCGTGCACGTGCTGCTGGCGGGCGCCGCCGGTCAGCCGGGCACGGGCACCGCCGCCCCGGCGCCGGCCGAAGCCTCCACCGCGGCCCCCCAAGCCTCCTAGGGGACGGCGGGACCGGGCTTCGGTGGTCTTCCTCGACGAAGCCACCATCCACGTGCGGGGCGGACGCGGCGGCAACGGCTGCATGGCGTTCCGCCGCGAGAAGTACGTGCCGCGCGGCGGGCCGTCGGGCGGCGACGGCGGCCACGGCGGCAGCGTCTGGCTGGCCGCCGATCCCGGCCGCAACACGCTCTACCACCTGCAGTTCGCCTCGATCTACCCGGCCGAGCGCGGGCGCCACGGCGAGGGCTCGAACAAGACCGGGCGCAGCGGCGACGACCTGGCGGTGCCGGTGCCGCTCGGCACCGAGGTCTACGACCAGGCGACCGGCGAGCGGCTGGGCGAGATCCTGCACGAGGGCGACCGCCTCCTGGTGGCGGCCGGCGGGCGCGGCGGGCGCGGCAACGCCCGCTTCGCCACCGCCACCAACCAGGCGCCGCGCCGCGCCGACCCCGGCCTGGAGGGCGAGGACCGCCGCCTGCGGCTGGAGCTGAAGCTGCTCGCCGACGTCGGGGTGGTCGGCCTGCCCAACGCCGGCAAATCGACCCTCATCAGCGCCATCTCGGCCGCCAGGCCGAAGATCGCCGACTATCCCTTCACCACCCTGGTGCCGCAGCTCGGGGTGGTGGCCGAGGGGCCGCTGGCCGAGCCCTTCGTCATCGCCGACCTGCCGGGGCTGATCGCCGGCGCGGCGCAGGGGGCCGGCCTGGGCATCCAGTTCCTGCGCCACGTCGAGCGCTGCCGCGTCCTGCTGCACCTGGTCGATCTCTCCACCCCGGGCGCGCCCGGCTCGACGCTCGACGGCGACCTCGCCACGGTCGAGCGGGAGCTGGCGGCGTTCGATCCCGGCCTGCTGCAGCGCCCGCGCCTGCTCGCCGGCAGCAAGCTCGACGCCGCCCTGCCCGAGCGCCTGGCCGAGCTGCCGCGCGCCGCCGCGGCCCGCGGTCTGGAATGGCTCGCCGTCAGCTCGGCGGCGCGGCAGGGCTTGGGGCCGCTGGTGGCCCAGCTCAGCACCCGGCTGCGCACCGGCGCCTGGCGGCCCGCGGCGCACGCGGAGGAGGCTGCGCCGGCCGCCGCGACCGCGGTGGGTTCGGCAGGCACCGGCGAGGATTCCGCGCCGGCCGCCGCCCCGGCCAAGCCGGCGCCATGAAGATCGGGCTCTTCGGCGGCAGCTTCGATCCCATCCATTGCGGCCACATCGCGCCGGTGCAGGAGGCGCGGCGCCGGCTCGGCCTGGAGCGCGTGCTCTACCTGCCCACCGCCCGGCCGCCGCACAAGCCCGGCCGCGACCTCGCCCCCGCGCTCGCCCGCTACGCCATGGTGGAGCTGGCCCTGCTCTCCGAGGACGGCCTCTACGTCTCCGACCACGAGCTGACGCCCGGCCGGCCGGCCTACACGGTCGAGACCATCCACCACTTCCAGCGCCTGCTGCCGGCGGCCGAGCTCCACCTGCTCGTCGGCAGCGACGCGTTCCTGGATCTCCCCCAGTGGGTGCGCTTCCGCGAGATCGTCGACGCCGCCCGCCTGGTGGTGCTGGCGCGCCCCGGCTGGGATGCCGAGGCCGGCCGCGCGGCCCCCTCGGCGGCGGCAGGGTCGGGCACCGCGCCGCTCCCGCCGCGGGGCCGGCATGACGACGAGCTGGCCGAGCTGCTGCGCGGCGGCCGGGTGGAGGTGCTGCACCAGCGCCCGTGCGAGGTCTCCTCGACCGGGGTGCGCGAGCTGCTGCGGCGGGGAGAGCTCCCGCCCGCCGGCTGGCTGTCGGATTTGGTGGTAGAATTTATCCACAAGTACAGCTTGTATCGATGAAGCCCCAGCCCCAGCCGCTCCCCGACACCGCCGCCCGGGTGCGTGAGGCCGTCGCCGCCGCGGAGGACCGCAAGGCGCTCGACCTGCGGGTGCTGCACCTCGAGAAGGTGAGCGATTTCACCGATTACTTCCTGCTCTGCAGCGGCACCAGCGAGCGCCAGGTCCAGGCCATCGCCGACGCGGTGCTGGAGCGGCTGCGCAGCGACAAGGTGCGGCCGCTGCACGTCGAGGGCTACAACCGCGGCCAGTGGGTGCTGCTCGACTTCGGCGACCTGGTGGTGCACGTCTTCCAGGAGGAGCCGCGCCGCTTCTACGCGCTCGAGCGCCTGTGGGGCGACGCGCCCGACGTGACCGCCAGCTTCCGCGCCTGACCTGACAGCGCGGCCCGCTGGCTGCCGCGCCTGGCTGGCGCGGTGTCTGGCTGCCGCGCCTGACTGGCGCGGAGGGACCCGGTGACGACCGCTCCCCTATCCCTGCCGCTCCTGCTCGGCACCTATCCGGCGCTGCGTGCCGCCCTGCGCGGCATCGAGCGGGCGGCGGCCAGCGAGGCGCCGGTGCTCATCCTGGGCGAGGCGGGCAGCGGCCGGTCCAGCCTGGCGCGGGCGCTGCACGACGCCAGCCGCCGGGCGGCCGGGCCGCTGGTCGAGCTGGATCCGGGCGCGCTGCCGAGCGCGCTGTTCGAAAGCGAGCTGTTCGGCTACCGCGCCGGCGCCTTCACCGGCGCCGCGGCGGCGAGCGAAGGGCGGGTGGCGCGGGCGGCCGGCGGCACCCTGGTGCTCGATCACGTCGAGGAGCTGCCGCTCGCCAGCCAGCCCAAGCTGCTGCGGGTGCTGTCCGAACGGCGCTACGCGCCGCTCGGCGGCGCCGAGGTGGAGGCGGCGGCGCGCTTCGTCGCCATCGGTCCGCCGGACCTGCCGGAGCGGGTGGCCCAGGGCGCCTTCCGCGCCGACCTCTACTACCGCCTGGAGGTGCTGGCGTTCCGCCTGCCGCCGCTGCGCGAGCGCCGGGAGGATCTGCCGCCGCTGCTCGACGCGATGCTCGCCGACCTCGGCGAGCGCTTCGGCCGGCCGGGCCTGACGCTGGCGCCGGAGGCGCGCGGCTGGATGCTGGCGCATTCCTGGCCCGGGAACCTCCGCCAGCTGCGCAACGCGCTCGAGCGGGGCGTCATCCTCGGCGGCCCGCCGCCGCGCGGCGGAAGGGACGGGACGGTGATCGCGCCGCCGCCGGTCGCCGAGCCGGCGCCGCTGCCCGGTGCCGCCGGCGCCGCCA
>JASLEW010000104.1 GCA_030150965.1 Thermoanaerobaculia bacterium
TCCGGCAGCAGGGCCGTCTCCGGCGCCGCAAGGGCCGCATTCCATCCCTGCCGGACTGCCGCCGGGAGCCGGCCGCTGCCGCGCTCCGCCGCAGCTCCGGGGAGGTCGGGCAGCAGGGCCGTCTCCGGCGCCGCAAGGGCCGCATTCCATCCCTGCCAGTCTGCCGCCGGGAGCCGGCCGCTGCCGCGCTCCGCCGGAGCTCCGGGGAGGTCCGGCAGCAGGGCCGTCTCCGGCGCCACCGGGCCGGTCACCGGCGTTGCAAGGGCCGCATTCCATCCCTGCCGGACTGCCGCCGGGAGCCGGCCGCTGCCGCGAGGTGCCGCGGCCGCGGCCAGGCAACCGCGCGCCGTGACGGCCCACCGCAGGGCCCGTGCGGCGAGCGGCGGGGAGAGAGCGGACCCCGCCAGGGAGACCATGGTCCACGGCACGTCGCCGCGCCGGCCGGGCGAACCCATCGCCAGATGCCTGGCGTAGGCCGCCACCGCGCAGGCCGGGCTGGCATCCGCGGCGCCGCCGGTCGTGGCCGCGCCGCCGCCGGCCCCAGCGCCTCCAAGGCTGCCGGCCTGTGCGGCGCCGCGGCGAGCGCCGGGACCGCCGGCAGCTCTAGGACCGCCGGCATCCGCGCCCCCGCGGCGAGCGCCAGGTCCGCCGGCAGCCCCAGGGGAGCGGAGATCAGCGAAGCCGGCGGTGCCGTCCGTGTCATCGGCGTGGCCGCCATCGCCGGTGCTGCCGGTGCTGCCCGAGTCGAGGGCCAGCAGACAGAACGCCGGGTGGTGGCGGCGCGCCAGGCGCGAGAGGTCCGCGATGCGCTCCGCCGCCTCCGCGACCGCCGCCCGATAGGGCTGCCAGGGGTCGCCGGCGCGTTCGGCCGCGGGCGCCGGAGCGGGAGCGAGCAGCGCCACGACGCCGCCGAGCGCGGGAGGCGCCGCGGCTGCGTCCTCGAGCGCGGCCGGAGCGGCGGCGCCTGCCGGCCGCGGCCCAGGACGGCGGCGCGCCGTGCCAGCGGCTCGGCGCCCCTCCCCTGCTCCACCGCCCGCCTCCCGCCCCAGGCCGAGATCGGCGAGCAGGAGATCGACGGCGCCGGAAAGGGACCCGGGCTCGCCGCGCACGGCGCAGGTCTGGCCGGGAGCGAAGCGAGGGACAGAGGACGTGGCGCCGAGCGCCTGCGGCACGAGGGCGAAGCGGTGGCCGGACGCCGCGTAGGCGACCTCCTCCTCGCCATGCTCCAGGCGCAGCTCGGCGGCGAGCGCGGCGGCCAGGCGCTCCTCGGCTGCGGCCAGGCGATCTTCGGCTGCGGCCAGACGGTTCTCGGCTGCCGCCAGACAGTTCTCGGCGACGGCTTGGCGGTCCTCGGCGACGGCCTGACGCTCCTCGACGGCGGCCTGGCGATCCTCGGCCGGGCCGGAGGCCGCGCCATGGCCGGTGCGGGAGGTGGCCGCGGCCCCGGCCGCCCGGGGTCCGGTGCCGCGGCCGGGCTGCCTGGGTGCCGGCTCCGCCGGCAGGTGCACCAGGCGGCAGCGGAGCTGCGGGTGCACGTGGCGGACGGCCTGGCAGGCAGCGGCGAGGAGCGCCGCGGCGGCAAGCTGCCGGCGGGATGGCGCGGCCCCCCGCTGTCCCCGGGCAGCGACGAGGATCTCGCACTCGTCCCGCCCGGCGCCGGCCAGGGCGTCGGCGAGGGCAAAGAGCCCGGTCCCGAGGGCGTCCGTGCCGCCCGCGGCAGGTGCCGCGGCCGCCGGACCGGCCGGCGGTGCGGGCTCGGGGAGCCAGAGCACGCGCCGCGGCAGGGCGTGTCCCTCGGCCAGCGCGGCGAGCAGGCGCCGGAGGTGGTCCGGGCGCCGGAGGTCCAGGGTGAATCCGCTCTCCAGGCCGCCGGCGAAGGCACGGCCTCCGACCGCCAGGACCGTCCGGCTGCCGGCCGCCCCGAGCCGCGCCGCCAGCCTCTCCCCCACCCGGCCGCCGTCGCCCAGGATCAGCACCGGTGGCGCCGAGCCCGCCGCGGGCCCCGGCGAGCCCGCCGTCGCCGCGGCGGTTTCCGGCCCCGGCGCCCTCCCCGCCGCGCCATCCCCGGCGACGGAGGCGAGAAGGGTGGCGGGCAGCCAGGTCCATGTCGATAGGGCCACGGCGGGGAGCCCGCCACCGGCTGCCGCTGCCGCGGCCTGCTGCGGCGCCGGCACGGCAGCCGCCACCGGCTCCAAACCCGGCCTTGCGGCCGTCGAGTTCGATCTCGCAGCGGTCGAGCCCGGCACCGCAGCTGTCGAGTCCGGCATTGCCGCCGTCGAGCCCGTTGCCGCCGCCGAACCCGGCACCGCAGCCGTCGAGCCTGGCAACGCGGCCGCCCAGCTAGGCGACGCCGCAGACGATCCCGGTCCCGGAGCGGCCGCGGGCACGAGCCGCGCCGGCGCGGGGGCGGCGGGATCGATCCACAGCCGCCGGCGCTGGAAGGGGTAGGTGGGCAGGACGACGCGCCGGCGGCGTGCGCCGCCGTGGAAGGCGTCCCAATCGAGATCGACGCCGGAGAGCCAGAGCCGGCCCGCGGCGGCGACCAGCGCCCGGCCGTCGTCGTCGCCGCCGTCCGCGGGGTGGCGCATGGAGGTGAGGACGGTGGCCCGGGTGCGAGCCTCGCCCCGGCGGCGCGCATCGCCACGGGCGGCTTCGTACGGGCGCGCCGCGCCGTCCGGGCCCCCCTTATCCCGGCGCGCTGTGCCATCGCCGCCGGCCTCGTTGGGGAGCTCCGCCTGCCACGCGGTGCCTTGCGAGCTGCCGCCGTTGCGGCGCACCGTCGAGAGCGTCGCAGCGTCCCCGGCAGCGCCCGCCGCCTGCTGCCGGCGCACCAGGGTGGCGAGCGAGCGGCCCGGGCCGACCTCCAGGAGCACCGGCGCCGCCTCCATGGCGAGGAGGCGCGCCACGGCGTCGGCAAAGCGCACCGGGCGCCGCAGGTGGGCGGCCCAGTAGGCCGGATCGCCCGCCGCCGCGGCGTCGATCCAATCGCCCGAGAGGTTCGACAGGTAGGGGATGGCCGGCGCCCCCGTGGCCATGCCGGCCACCAGGGCGGCCACCGGTTCCTGCACCGGCTCCATCATCGCCGAGTGGAAGGCGTGCGAGGTGTGGAGGCGCCGGCAGGAGACGCCCCGCTGCCGCAGGCGTTCCGCCAGCTCCGCCACGGCGCCCTCGGGGCCGGTGGCCACCGCCGCGGCAGGGCCGTTGGCCGCCGCCAGCTCGACCGGCGGGCGCAGCAGCGGCAGGAGGTCGGCCTCGCCCAGCTCGACGCTCAGCATGGCGCCCGGGGGCTGCGCCTGCATCCGCTCGCCGCGCAGGGCGACGAGCGCCAGGGCGTCGGCCAGCGACAGCACTCCCGCGAGGCAGGCGGCCACCACCTCGCCCAGGCTGTGGCCGAGCATCGCCCAGGGCGTCACCCCCCAGGACATCCAGAGGCGCGCCAGGGCGTACTCGACGGCGAAGAGCGCCGGCTGGGCCAGGCGCGTTTCATCGAGCGCGCGGGCAGCGGCCGGGGCCCCATCTCCTCTCTCCACCGGGTCGCCCGGCCGCGCCGCGGCATCGCCCGCCGCCGCACCGCCGGCTGGATAGAGCGCGCGGCGCAGGTCCAGGCCGAGGCGCGGCGCGAGCTCCTCGGCACAGGCGTCGAGGGCGCCGCGGAAGACCGGCTCGGTGTCGTAGAGGCCCCGCCCCATCTCCAGGTGCTGCGCGCCCTGGCCCGGAAAGAGGAAGACGACCGGCCGGCGGGTCGCGGCCTCGCGCGCCTCCCAGCGGCAGCGCGGATCGCCGCCCAAGAGAGCGCGCGCGCCGCCGCCGCCGTCGCGGCAGATCACCGCGCGCCGGTGCGGGAAGATCCGCCGCCCGGCCTGCAGGGTGTAGGCGGCGTCGGCCAGCGCCGCCGGCCCCGGGTCCGTCTCCTCGAGCCAGGCGGCGAGGTTGGCGGCGGCCTCCTCCAGCGCCGGCGCGCTCTTCGCCGACAGCGGCAGCAGCTGCCAGGAGCGCGTGGGAGGGACCTCCGCCGGGCCGGGCGGCGCCTCCTCCAGCACCGCGTGGGCGTTGGTGCCGCCGAGCCCGAAGGAGCTTACGCCGGCGCGGCGCGGCCAACCGGGCGCGGCGGGCCAGGGCACGAGCGCGGTGTTGACGCGGAACGGCCCGGCGGCGAAGTCGATCCGCGGATTGGGCCGGGTGAAGTGCAGGCTCGGCGGGATCTCCCGCCGCTCCAGGGCGAGGGCCGCCTTGATCAGGCCGGCGATGCCGGCGGCCGAGCCGAGGTGGCCGATGTTGGTCTTGATCGAGCCGATGGCGCAGCGCCCGCCGCGGCCGGCCCGCGCCTCACCCTCCTCGCCCTCGCGCCCGCCGAGCCCACCGCCCTCCTCGGGCCCGCAGGGGGCACCCGCCTCCTCGCGCTGCCCGCCGCCGGCGAAGGCGCGGGTCAGGGCGGCGATCTCGATCGGATCGCCCATCGGCGTCGCCGTGCCGTGGCACTCGACGTAGCCGATGGTCCGCGGCGCGCAGCCGGCGCGCGCCTGCGCGGCGCGGATGACCTCCACCTGGCCGGCGATCGACGGCGCGGTGAAGCCCACCTTGCCGGAGCCGTCGTTGTTGATGGCGGTGCCCAGGACGACGGCGTGGACGGTGTCGCCGTCGGCCAGCGCCTCGTCCAGGCGGCGCAGCGCCACGACCCCGGCGCCGCTGCCCCAGACGGTGCCGTCGGCCGCGGCGTCGAAGGCCCGGCAGAAGCCGGTGGCCGACTCGATGCCCCCCTCCTCGTGGAGGTAGCCGGCGACCTGGGGCGTGCGCAGGGTGGTGCCGCCGGCCAGCGCCATGTCGCACTCGCCGGCGAGGAGCGCCTGGCAGGCCAGGTGCACCGCCACCAGGGACGTCGAGCAGGCGGTCTGCACGTCGAGGCTGGGACCGCGCAGGTTGAGGCGGTAGGAGACGCGGGTGGTCAGGTAGTCGATGGCGCTTCCCAGGCTCACCTCGCGCTCGCCGACCGTCGCCAGCAGCTCGGGATGCGACGCCAGGTTGCGCAGGAAGTAGCCCGAGGCGCCGCCGCCGGCGTAGACGCCGATCGTCCCGGCGAAGCGCTCGGGGTCGTGGCCGGCGCGCTCCAGCGCCTCGTGGCAGCATTCGAGGAA
This sequence comes from Thermoanaerobaculia bacterium, assembly GCA_030150965.1. GTDB lineage: Bacteria > Acidobacteriota > Thermoanaerobaculia > Multivoradales > UBA5704 > JASLEW01. The sequence continues at coordinate 5,133 of JASLEW010000104.1, forward strand.
GATGCGCTGCTGCGGATCGAGGAGCTCCGCCTCGCGCGGCGTGTAATCGAAGAAGGCGGCGTCGAACCGGTCCTCGGCCGCGATGACGCCGCCGGCCCGCACGTAGCGCGGGTGGCGCAGCAGGCGCTCCTCGACGCCGGCGGCGATCAGCTCCTCGTCGGCGAAGCGCCGGATGCAGTCCTCCCCGGCGCGCAGCCGCCGCCACAGCTCCTCGACATCACGGGCCGGCCGCTTCCCGGGGGCCCGTGATGTCGAGGAG
>JASLEW010000111.1 GCA_030150965.1 Thermoanaerobaculia bacterium
CGGCGGCGCCGCCGCCCCGGCTGCCGCCGCGGCCGGCGAGCCGGGCGATGCCGCCGTGCTGCACCAGACCTGGCTCGCCCAGCCGGCGCTCTTCGTCTGCGAGCACGCCCTGGCCCGCCTCTGGATGAGCTGGGGGGTGGAGCCGGCGGCGGTCCTGGGCAACAGCGTCGGCGAGTACGTGGCGGCCTGCCTGGCCGGGGTCCTGCCGCTGGCCGAGGCGCTGCGCCTGGTGGCGCTGCGCGGCCGGCTCATGCAGTCGCTGCCGGGCGGCGCCATGGCCGCGGTCGCCCTGAGCGAGGAGGAGGCGCGGTCATGCCTGGACCGCCCCGACGGCCCGGACGGGCACGGGGGCGCCGCCGGCCAGGTCGGCCAGGGCGGCCAGGGCGGCCATGGCCCCGGGTGGCGCGGGCTGTCCCTGGCGGCGGTCAACGGCCCGCGCCAGTGCGTGGTCTCCGGGCCGGAGCCGGCGGTGGCGGCGTTGGTGGCGGAGATGCACGCCCGCGGGGTGCCGGTGAAGCGCCTGCGCACCTCGCACGCCTTCCACTCGCCGATGATGGAGCCGATCCTCGCCGACCTCCGGCAGGCGGTGGCGGCGGTGCCGATGGCGGAGCCCGGCCTCGCCTTCGTCTCCAGCCTCTCGGGGCGTTGGGCCGGGGCGGGAGAGATCGCCGGCCCCGATCACTGGGTGCGCCAGGCGCGGCAGACGGTGCGTTTCGGCGACGCGCTGGCCTGCCTTCTGGCGAATCCCGGCCGGGTCCTGCTGGAGGTCGGCCCGGCCCAGGGGCTGCGGCCGTTGGTGCAGGACCTGGCCGCGGGCCGGCCCGGGCCGCCGGTGGTCGGCGGGCTGCGCGCGGCGGTCCCCGGCCATCCCGGCCCCGGCGGCCAGGAGCAGCTGCTGCGCGGCCTGGCGCAGCTCTGGCAGCACGGCGTCACGGTCGATTGGCAAGGTTTTCACGGCGCCGCGCGCCGGCGCCGCGTGGCGCTGCCCACCTACCCCTTCGAGCGCCGGCGCTACTACCTCGCCGGGCCGGGGGAGGAGGGCGAGGAGGCCGCTCCCCTCCCGGAGGTCGGCCGCCGGCCGCTGCGCGACTGGTTCTACCTGGCCTCCTGGGAGCGGTCGCTGCCGCCGCCGGAGGTGGCCGCCGGTACCTCGCCGGAGGTGGCCGCCGGCACCCCGCCGGAGCCGGCCGATCCCGCGCGGCAGGTCTGCCTCGTCCTGGCCGACGAGGGCGGCCTGGGCGAGGTCCTGGCCGCGCCGCTGCGCCGCCGCGGTTGGGAGGTGGTCCTCGCCTTTGCCGGCAGCAGCTGGCAGGAGACCGCGCCCGGCCAGCTGCGGATGCGCCCCGGCGCCGCCGCGGATCACCGCCGCCTCTGGGACCACCTGGCCGCAGGGCCGGGCCTGCCGCGGAAGATCGTGCACCTGTGGACCCTGGACGAGGCGCCCGGCGCCGCCGCCGAAGGCCCCTGGCGTGCGGATTCCCCGTCCGGCCTTTTCGGGGGGCTCGGCGCCGAAACCACCGCCGCGGATCTCGCCGCGGGGGGCATCGGCCCCTCGCCCTCTGCTGCCAGCCCCGCGGCCTCTGCTGCCGGCCCCGCCGGGAGCCTCGGTGTCACGGGCGCCCCCGCCGGCCTCCACGCCGCCTTGGACCGCTCCTTCTACAGCCTGTTCCACCTGGCGCAGAACCTCGGCCGTAATTCCGCGGCCCTGCCCGAGGGATCTGCGCCCGCAGAAGATGCCAGGGGTGTCGGAGGGGTGGGGTCAGGGGCCGGCGTGGCGGAGGCCGCCGCGGGAACCGACGTGCTGGTCATCGCCACGCATCTCCACGCCGTCGAGAGCGGCGACCGGCCGCGGCCCTGGAAGGCCCTCCTGGCCGGCCCCTGCCGCGTCATGACGCAGGAGCTGAGCGGCGTGCGCTGCCGGGTGATCGACCTCGGCAGCGCCGGCCACACGGCCTCGCCGGACGGCCCACCGCCCTGGCTGCTCGCCCGCTGCCTGGCGGAGATCGAGGCCCCCGGCGCCGAGCCGGAGGTGGCGTGGCGGGGCCCCAACCGCTGGCTGCCGGCGTGGAGGCCGGCACCCCTCGCCGCCGCGCCTCCCGGCGCCGGCCTCCGCCCCGGCGGCGTCTACCTGATCACCGGCGGCCTGGGCGGCCTGGGCCTGGAGATCGCGCGCCTGCTGGCGGAAAGTGTGCGCGCCCGCCTGGTCCTCCTCGGCCGCACCCCGTTCCTCGACCGCCCGCTGTGGGACGGCTGGATCGCCGCGCACGGCGAGGACGACCCCACCTCCCGCCGCGTGCGGCGCCTCCAGGCTTTGGAAACGCTGGGCGCCGAGCTCCTCCTGCTCCCGGGCGACATCGCGGATGCGGCGCGGATGACCGCCGTCCGCCGCCAGGCGCTGGAGCGTTTCGGCGCGCTGCACGGGGTCTTCCACGCCGCCGGCATCGCCGGCGGCGGCCTGCTGGCGGCGCGCACCGCCGCCCAGGCCGCCGCGGTGCTGGCGCCCAAGGTGCAGGGCACCGCGGTGCTGGCGGAGGTCTTCGCCGGCCCGGCCGCCGGCCTCGATCTGCTGGTCCTCTTCTCCTCGCTCGCCGCGCTGACCGGCGGCATCGGGCAGGCCGACTACAGCGCGGCCAACGCCTTCCAGGACAGCTTCGCCGCCGCCGCGGCGCTCCACCCTGCCGGCGGCGCCCCGGGCGCCGGCGCCCCCCGCGTCGTGGCGGTCAACTGGGACGCCTGGCAGGAGGTGGGGATGGCGGCGGCGGCCGACATCCCGCAGGAGCTGCGGGCCTGGCACGCGCAGCACCTCGGCCAGGCCATCCACCCCGGCGAGGGGCGCGAGGCGCTCGCCCGCGTCCTGGCCGCCGCGGCGCCGCGCATCGCCGTCTCGACCGTCTCCCTCGGCCGCCGCCTGGAGGCCGCCGCGCGCTGGCGCCTGGATGCGGCGCTGCGGCAGGGCGCCGCGGCCGCCGAAAAGGGCGCGCGGGCCCGCCATCCCCGTCCCGCGGCGGCGGGCGCCTACGCCGCGCCGGCCTCACCGCTCGAAGCGCGCCTCGCCGAGCTGTGGCAGGAGCTCCTCGGCTTCGAACCGGCCGGCCGCGACGACGATTTCTTCGCCCTGGGCGGCCATTCCCTGCTGGCCATCCAGCTGACCGC
>JASLEW010000132.1 GCA_030150965.1 Thermoanaerobaculia bacterium
ATCGATCATCGACAGCTCCGTCGCGAGCTCGATCCAGCGGGCCGCGATGCTGGCCGGCCCCTCCCCGTCCGCGAAACGCAGCGCACGTTCGAACTGCCTGGCGGCTTCGCGATGGGATGACAGCGTGCGAGCGCGGCGGCCCGCCAGCGCAGCATGCTCCAGGGCAGCCGGGCCGTCGCCGGCCTCTTCGGCATGAAAGGCCAGCCGGGCATCATCGTCACAGCCGAGATCGCGCAGCCCTTGCAGTATCCGGGCGTGAAGTTCGCAACGCCGGGCCGGCAGGACCGTCTGCTCGATCGCCTGACGTGCGATCTCGTGCCGGAAGCGGAGAAGCGGTTGGCCGGCCATCAGTCCGGACGAGATAACCTCGGCCAGCGCGGGTCCGGCGACGACGTGGCGGAGCAGCCGCTCGTCGACCGTGGCGCCGATCAGGGCCGCGGCTTCGAGGGTCTCGCGTGCTTTGGGTTCGAGGCGGGCGGCGCGCGCCAGCACCACATCACGGGCCGAGCCCGGCACCTCGCCCAGGCCTGCCTCCAGCACCGCGCGGATGTAGAACGGGTTGCCGCCGGTGACGCGGTACAGCTCCGCTGAGTCGATCGCGTGGCCGGCCGAGAGCCTGCGCACCGCCTGGGTGGTGAGTGGAGCGAGCGGAAGTCGCCTCGTGCAGCGCTGGACGGTCAGGTAGCCGAGAGCAATGCGGAGCGGATGGGTGTCGGCCAGCTCGTCGTTGCGGTAGCTCACGATCAGGAGCACCGGGATCTCGCGGATCCGCCGCGCGAGAAAGCCCAGCAGATCGAGGGTGGCTTCGTCAGCCCAGTGCACATCCTCGATGACGACGACGGGCAGCGGCCCCGGCTCGCAGAGTTCGGTGAGGAGCGCGTCGAAGAGCTGCTCCCGGGACGCGTCCGCCCGGCAGAGCGAGTGCAGGCGGCCGTGCGCCTGCTGCGCGATGTCGAAGAGCGGCCCGAGGGGCCGCGGGGTGAACATGCCGTCGCAGGCGCCCGGGAGAAGGCGTGAGCCGGGCAGGTCGTGCGTGAATTGCTCCAGCAGGGCCGTTTTGCCCACCCCCGCCTCGCCCTCGAGGAGGACGAGCCGGCCTTCACCGCTACGCGCTTGCCCGGCTATCTCGGCCAGTGTGTCTAGTGCCGTCTTCCGCTCGAGTAGCGCCACTCGGCCGGCGGGCTGTTGCGAGGCGTGGGACGTAACAGGCGAGAGCACGGTGTCGGGCATATGGCCTCCTCAGTCCCTGACGGCTCCGACACTACGATCGGGCCACCTCAGACTCCATAGGGAGGACCACCCCATATTGCGGGTGAGCTGCGGTCTTCTGATGTGCCGCGCTCCTGGCCATGACGGCTCCGGGCGCCGGGAGTGGGATACCCGGGCGGGAGCATCAGCCGGGCGATCCTGGCCGGCACTCGTTGACCTGATGGCTGCTTCAGGGTGTGGCCGACGTTAAGGGCAATCTCCTAGCGCTGGGCTTGGGCACGCGGGGACCTGTAGCCTGCGGCGGTCACTCGTTACAAACTTATAATGATCTGTCATTATTGCTGTTCCAGACTTCCGCCCCAGGGCAACATGGGGAGATGCAGCAGGTGACGGCTTCGACACCTCTTGAGCGGGACATCGGGTCGCACAGCAGCGGCGACGGCTGGCTGACCGCACTTGCGCTGCACCGCGGCTCGTTTGTGCCGCTGCACCGCCAGATCCACGACCTGGTGCGCGAGGAGATCGTCGCTGGCCGCCTGGCCCCTGGTAGCCGGCTGCCATCGGAGGGTGCGCTGGCGGAGCAGTGGGGCGTCAGCCTCGCGCCGGTCCGCCAGGCCCTCATGCATCTCGCCGCCGAGGGCTACCTCGACCGGGGTCGGGGGCGGGGGACCTTCGTCCGCCAGCCCAAGTTCGAGGAGAAGATCTCGAACCTGTCCAGCTTCACCGGGAGCCACGCCGAGCATGGGGACCGCCTGGAGCTTGTGATGCTCTACAAAGGCCTGGTCTCGCGGCGCCCGGAGGCTGCCGCCCTAGGGGGGCGGTCCCGCAAGCTCGTGCTGATCCAGCGCCTCGCCCGCCTGGAGGCGAGCCCGGTGGCGCTGCTGTCCGCCTACCTGGACCCGGCGCGCTTCCCCGGCATCGAAGAGCGCGAGCTGGACGGTGGCTCCCTCTACCGGACGTTCGAGACTGTCTACGGCATCGAGCTCGTCCGCGCGGAGAGCGTCATCGAGGTTGTTCACGCCACTGACGAAGAGGCCGCGCCCCTGGGGGTGGCGACCGGTGCCATGGTCCTGCGGGTGGACTCAGTCACCTACGACCATGGCGGCGAGCCCGTCGAGTTCTCGAAGGTCCTGTACCTCGTGGAGCGATTCCGCTTCAGCTTCGAGAGCCACCGCTTCGACGACCGGATCCTGAATTTCCCGACGCCAGGGGCCAAAGGCGAGGTCGGCAAGGGATGACGGAGAGTGAGCGCGTGATGAACCCCGTGGCGGGTCGGCAGGGGTCCGCGGAGCACGACGTCATCGTGGTCGGGAACCTGACCGTGGACGACATCGTCCACCCCAACGGCGAGACCACCATGGCATCGCCCGGCGGCAACACCATCTACGCGGCGACCGGCGCCCTGATCTGGGGCCTATCGGTGGGAGTGGTCGCACGGGTCGGCGCCGACTTCCCGGTCGCGGCGCTTGACCGCCTCCGCGACGCAGGGCTCGACACCGGCGGGCTGCGGCCGATCGAAGGTCCGACGGTCCGCAACTGGGTGATCTACGAGCACGACGGGCACCGCAGCTGGGTGTACCGGACGCCGCCGGAGCGTCGCTTTGAGGTGGCGCCGAGCCCCGAGGACATCCCAACGGGGTGGACCGACCAGAAGCGGGACCGCGCGCCGGTGGTCCACGTCGCTGCCATGCCCTTCGAGGCCGCCGCCGGTATCGTCGGGCACCTCCGGGCCGGAGGCCGCCAGGCGATCGTGACCCTGGATACCCACGAGGCCTGGTCGGCCGGAAGGGACGAGGTCCTCGCCCTCGCCCGGCGCGTCGACGTGTTCCTGCCCAGCCACGGGGAACTCGCCGCCATCCTCGGCTACGACGACCCCGAGCGGGCTTGCCGCGAGCTGCAGGCCGAGGGGGTGCCGGCGGTGGTCGTGAAGTGCGGCGAGAAGGGGGCGCTGGTCAGTGCGCCCGGTGGCCCACCGGTCCGCATCGCGCCCCCCAAGGTCGCCGTACTAGATGCCACCGGCGCCGGCGACACCTTCTGCGGGGGTCTTGCCGCCGGGATCGCCGTCGGTGAATCCCTCGTCGTCGCCGCACAACGGGCGGCCGCCACTGCGGGAGCCGCCCTAGGTGCCAGCGGCTCGCTGCGCCTGCTTCGCCGCGCCCGGGTCGCCGAGCGCCTGCGCTCCCGCTACGCGCAGGGAAAGCTGCCAACCGCCACGCTGCTCCCGGAGCCAGGCGAGGAGGACGACAGCGGCGTGATGGAGCGGGAGATCACGACGATCCCCGCCGTGATCCGCGATCGGCTCGAGCTGGCGGGCCAGGCGGTGACGACGGTCGAACGGCTGCGGGAATCCCGTATCCGCCATGTCGTCCTTGTAGGGTGCGGCGACTCGAGTTTCGCCTGCCAGGCGGCGGCACTGGCGCTCAACCGATACTCCGGGCTCCAGGTCCGCTGGGAACACGCCCTCGACTTCGCCCGGTACGGGGTCCGATACCTGGCGAGTGAGACGGCGGTGGTAGTCGTCTCCTTCTCAGGGAAGACGGGCAGGACGATCGAGGCCGCCCACCAGGCCCGTGCCTTCGGGCATTTGGTGATCGCCCTGACCGGCGCCCCAGACAGCCCCATCGCCCAGGTGGCGGACTGCGTCCTGTCGGCAGAGATCCCCACCTTCGGCTTCTCGCCCGGCACCAGCACCTACACCGCCATGCTCGTCACCTTGCTGACCCTGGCCGCCGAGCTCGGCGCCAGCGCGGCGGTCAGCGCAGACGGTCGCGCCAGCCCGGACGCGGTGAGCGGCTATGCGAAGGACCTCCAGCGCCTGCCGAAGCTGGCGGAGGAGACGCTTCGCCTGAGCCAGGGTCCGGCCTACGCCGCTGCCGAGCGCATGACCGGGGCCCGAATGATCACCTTCCTCGGTGCCGGGCCCAATGAGGCGAGCGCCAAGTTCGGCGCCGCCAAGCTCTTCGAGGGGGCCCAGCAGATCGCTCTCGCGACGAACGTCGAGGAGTGGGCGCACGAGCAGTACTTCATCACCCGGCCCAGTGAGCCGGTCGTCTTGGTGGCGCCCAGTGGCGCGTCGAGCGACCGGGCGGCCGAGATCCTTTCCGAGCTGAACTACATCGAGGCCTTCCCGGTCTTTGTCGGTGACCAGGCGCCGCCGCTACCGGCCCTTCTCCTCCCGGTGGCGGCGGGGATCGGCGAGGAGCTGTCGCCCGTGCTGGCGTCAATACCGCTCAGCCAGATCGGCCTCCACCTCATGAGGCTGAGCGGCAAGCGCAGCTACAACTTTCCCGACGACGAGGCGCGGCGCGAGCACTACGACACCATCCACCGCGTCACGATCGGAGATCCGGCATGAGGGACGGCTCGGGCACGATGGATCACCCTGCACGGGCAGGGACGCAGACGGCAGGGCGGCGTACCGACGCCGCCGAGGTCCTGTTCGAGCCGTGCAGGCCGGCAGGAGGAGGGGGGCACCCATGAGTACTACACCTCGCCCAGACAGAGACGTCGCCGCGGAGGTCGCGGCTCCGCACCTCGGCCGGCGCACGTTCCTTCGCTCCGCCGTGCTGGGCGGCGCCGCCCTGGCCGGGGGCGGCCTGCTCGAAGCCTGCTCATCGTCGGCATCCCCGTCGGCCTCATCGGGAGGCAAGGCGTCGGCACCGAAAAAGGGTGGCAACCTGAGGGTCGGCCTCACCGGCGGCGGCAGCAGCGACACGCTCAACCCCTTTTACGGGGGCATCAGCGCCATCGGGACGGCGCGCGCTCAGCAGCTATACCAGCCGCTGATCCAGCTCGCCAACAACGCGCAACTCCAGTACGTGCTGGCCGAGGAGATTGTCCCGAACGGGTCGACGTCGAACTGGCTGATCAAGCTCAGGAAGGGCATCAGCTTCCACAACGGGAAGCCGTTCGGAGCAGACGACGTGATCTACACGCTCCGGACGATCCTCAACCCCAAGAAGCCGTTGGGCGGCGCGCTCGTGCTCAGCCCGGTCGACGTCAATGGGCTGAAGAAGGTCGACAACCTGACGGTTCAGGTGCCCATGAAGACGCCGTTCGGGAGCTTCCCCGCGCAGCTAGCGGCGTTCTGGTACTTCCTGTACATCGCGCCGGACGGGTGGACCCAG
>JASLEW010000171.1 GCA_030150965.1 Thermoanaerobaculia bacterium
CGGCGGCGCCCGCGGCCGGGCTCGGTACCCCGGAGCGGCTGCGGCGGCTCGCGGCGCGGCTGGGGCGCCGCCGCCTGGCGCTCGCGGGGGCCGCCGCGCTGATGCTGGGCTGGGGGCTCTGGGAGGCTCTCACCTGGCCGGACGTGGCGGCGCTCTCCCACCGGCACCCGCTCACCACCGCGTTCGTCGAGGAGTACCGCGACGCGGGCTGGTTCCGGCCGCCGCGGAAGATCGAGTGGCGCTGGGTGCCCTACGGCCAGATCTCGTCCAATCTCAAGCGCGCCGTGCTCTGCGGCGAGGACATGGGGTTCTTCTCGCACCACGGTTTCGAGACCCGGGAGATGCGGGCGGCGCTGGCCGACGCCTGGGAGGAGAAGCGCCTGCCGCGCGGCGCCTCGACCATCACCCAGCAGCTGGCGAAGAACCTCTGGCTCTCGCCGTCGCGCAACCCGCTGCGCAAGCTCAAGGAGGCGGCGCTCACCCGCCAGCTGGAGGCCAACCTGGGCAAGCGCCGCATCCTGGAGCTCTACCTCAACTTCGCCGAGCTGGGCCCCGGCATCTACGGCGCCGAGGCGGCGGCGCGCCACTACTTCGGCAAGCCGGCGCGCGCCCTCTCCGAGCGCGAGGCGGCCGAGCTGGCCGCCAGCCTGCCGCTGCCCGAGCAGTGGCACCCGGGGTCCGACAGCCGCGCCTACCGCCGCCACGTCCAGACGGTGGCGCGGCGGATGGCGAGGGCCGGCTGGCTCACGCCCCTGCTGTAGCCAAGGCCGCAGGCGGAGAGCGGCGGACGCGGGTCTCCCCGGAGAGGGCCGCTCCCGCGGGCCGCCGCAGGCCAGGCGGCCTCGGAGCCCCAGGCAGCCGGGGAGGGACTGGCGGCAGCCGGGAGTTACGCCTGTAACACCGCCATCCCCGCCGTCGCCAGAGAATGAGACCGCAGGCCGCTCCGCCGCCGGCATGCCGCTCCTCAACGGCCGGGGGCGGTCCCCCCGGACGTCACCCTGATGGAGGACACCATGATGCGCCGCATCCAGACCGCGATCCTCTCGGCCCCCGCTCTCTCTCTGGTCCTGGCCCTCGCCGCCCTCCCGGCCGCCGCCGCCACCCTTTCCTGGAACACCGAGGTGGCCTGCCCGCCCTTCGGCTCCGGCGGCGACTTCGCCACCGACGGCATCTACGTCACCGGCTACCCGGGCAGCAACCTCGGCCAGGTGGAGCTCTTCTACTCGACCAGCTCGCCCGGCCTCTACCGCATCGCCCTCACCGCCCACCGCGGCAGCTTCGACGGTCCGGTGATCGGCGCCCCCCAGACGGTCACCATCGACCTCCCCGGCGTCTCCTCCGAGCAGTTCGCGGTCTTCGACTTCGGCGGCGCGCCGGTGACCCCCGGCGACACCATCGCCTTCACCCAGGCCATCCAGGGGGTGCTGGGCGCCACCGGCGACGTCTACTTCGACGTCGGCAGCGGCAGCTGCCCCGGAGTGTTCGAGACCTTCGACACCACGCCGCCGCTGAGCACGGTCCGGCGCCCGAGCGTCGGCATCATCCTCACCGAGCAGAAGCCGCTGACCAGCTGCACCCCGAGCGATACCGTCATGTGCGTGGACGATGCGCCCGGCGACCACCGCTTCAAGGTCACCGCGACCTTCCACACGGTGCAGGGCGGCGGGGTCTCGGGCAGCGGCCAGGAGATCCCGCTCGCGCCGCTCGGCGTCGACCATGGTGGCCTCTTCTGGTTCTTCGACCCGACCAATCCCGAGGTGCTGGTGAAGCTGGTGGACGGCTGCGCCCTCAACGGCCGCTGGTGGGTGTTCCTGTCCGCCGGCACCAACGTCGGCTACAAGGTGACGGTGACCGACATGCTCTTCGGCGGCGGCACCAAGGTCTACTCCAACGCCGACCTGACGCCCGCCGCGCCGGTCCAGGACACCAGCGCCCTCGGCGGCTGCGTCTGAGCCGGGCGGGCGCCGCCACGGCTACCCCCTTGGCCCGCGGCCGGTGTCTCCTGGTGCGGCGGCCAGCGGAGGCGGGAGGGGACGGACAGCGGGAAGCCGCCGGGGCCGCCCGGCGCGGCCCGGCGCCGCCAACAGCCTATAGAATAGCCGCGATATGTGGCCGCCGGGGGCGGCCACCCGCTGCACCGACCGCAAAGGAGCCGCATGCGCCTGCTGGCCTTTCAGGGGCTGCGCTACACCGCCAAGGCGGGAGATCCGGGCCGCCTCGCCGCGCCGCCCTACGACCAGATCGACGACGCGGCGCGCGACCGTTACCACGCCGCCTCGCCCTACCAGTTCGTGCACCTCACCCGGCCGGTGGCCGCCCCGACCGCGGCGGCGCCGGCGGCCCCCGCCGCCGGCCAGGGCGGCACCGGCGCTGCAGGCCCGGAGGCCCCCGCCGGCGGCCCTGATCCCTACGCCCACGCCGCCGCGCTCCACCGGCAGTGGCTGCACGACGGCATCGTGGCGCGGGACCCGCGGCCGGCGCTCTACCCCTACGTCGTGGCGCTGGCCGGCGGCGGCCGGCGGCTCGGGGTGATGGCGCTCGTCGGCTACGCCTCGGCGGAGGTCATCCGCCCGCACGAGCAGACGCTCGACAAGCCCCTCGCCGAGCGCACCGCGCTGCTCGAGGCGATGCGGGTCGATCTCGAGCCGGCGCTGCTGCTGGCCGACGACGACGGGCAACTGGAGACCCTGCTCGCCGCCGACCTCGCCGAGCTGGACGGCGCCTCCGGCGCTACGGGCTCTCCCGGCGCCCCCGCGGCACGCCGGCCGGCGGCGCTGGTCGACTACCGCGACGACGCCGGCCACCATCACCTGCTCTATCGCATCGACGACCCGGCGCGCCTCGCCGCCTACCAGGCGGCGGTGGCCGAGCGCCCGGCGGCGATCGCCGACGGCCACCACCGCTACAAGGTCGGCCAGCGTTTCGCCGCGGCGCACGGCGTGCCGCCCGGCAGCGCCGCCGCAGGGAAGCTGGCGGTGGTCACCAGCCTGCGCTCGCGCGACCTGACGATCGACCCCATCCACCGGGCGCTGCGCCAGCCCATCGACCCCATCGGCATCGACCGCCTGGCCGGCCTGCGCGCCGCGGCCATGCCCTTCCGCGGGACCGACGGTGCGGCGCTGGCGCGGGAGGTGGCGGCGGCGGCGCAGCCGGCCCTGGGGGTCTGGGTGGCCGGGCAGGCGCCGGAGATCTGGCGCCTGGCGGCGCCGGCTGTCGGGAGCGGAGGGGCGGGCGGGCCGGCGCCACTGGTGGTGGAGACGTTCCAGGATGCGGTGCTTCCGGCGTTGGGCCTAACCGCCAGCGCCGCCACCGACGGCACGATCGTCTACCGCTCCAATCCGGACGAGCTCTACGACCAGGTCGCCCGCGGCGAGCTGGGCACCGGGTTCTGGCTGCCGCCGATGCTGCCGGCCGAGTTCGCCGCCGCCGTCGCCCACGGCGCGCTGCTGCCGCCCAAGTCGACGCGCTTCCTGCCCAAGGCGATGTCGGGTCTGGTGTGGAGCGACCACGAGTCGCGGGTGGTCTAGGAACGGGACCCTCGGCCAGGAGCGGGAGGTTGAGGGGCAGCCAGGTGACCCGGACAGGAGGCTAGCGGTACATGCCCACGCGCCATACCACCAAAGGCACGCCCGTCGTGCAGTTCGATCCCCAGCTCGAGGTGCCGCCCTACACCGTCTACCGGCGGCTCAAGGAAGGCGATCCGCCGCTGCTCATCGACGTGCGTCCGGCCGGCGGGCGGCTGGCGCTGATGGGGGCGCGCGGCCTGCCGAGCGCCAGCTGGACGCCGCCGCGGGAGACCGACGTGGTGCTGTTCGACGACGACGGCGCCACCGCGGTGGAGATCGCCAAGCGCCTGCAAGCCGCCGGCTTCCCGCGCGTGCGGGCGCTCTTTGGCGGCTTGCAGCTCTACGAGTTCTCGCTCGATCCGCAGGTCGTGGGCAGCGCGGCGTACCTCATCAAGCGCCCGGACTGACGGGACGCATCCGCGAGGATCCCAGGCCGCCGCGAGGCGTAGGCCCGGCTATCGACAGCCTGCTACACTGTGCTCAACAAGCCGGGGAGGGCTGCGCCGGTGGGCGGCGAAGCTGCGCTTCCCTGGCCAGGAGGCCTGACGATGAAAAAGTCGTTCAGCGGGAGGCTCAGCCTGCACCGCGAGACCCTGCGCCTGCTTGAGCAGGCTCCCCTCCGGAAGGTGGCTGGCGGTTGTGTCATGGTGAGCGTCAGGACCTGCGGTAAGCCCTGTTCCGCCGCGTGCAGCGTCGACTGCACGGTGACCAGCTGTGTGACCAATGGCGGCGTGAACTGCAATTAGCTTAGCGGAGGCGCTCCTTCCCTTCGGCCGGAGCTTGCGTCCTCAGAGCGACACCACCCGTCCGGCGGTCGCCGTCATCCGGGCGAAGGTCTGCCAGCCGAGCACCGCATCGACCTCCGCCTGCACCCGCGCCATGTCGAGCCCGAGGATGCGGCAGGAGGCGCTGCAGGCGAAGAGGCGGATCTGGCCGGCGCCGCGGCCGGTCTCCAGCAGGCTCGACAGCGGCGGCAGGCCGAGCGCCTCCAGCCGGCCGGCCTCGACCGGCGGTGCCGGGTCGAGCAGGTCCCAGCGGCCACCCACCCAGGCGTCGAGCGCGGCGAAGAAGAGCGCGATCTCGACGCTCTCGCCGGCCGCGGCGGCGCTCGCCGCCAGCGACGACACCTGGAAGCGCATCTCCCAGCTGCCGGCGTGGGCGAGGATCAGCAGGTCGGCCATCGGCAGGAGCTAGCCGTGCCGCTCCCCCACCGTCCAGGTGTCGCCCGCGGCCAGCAGGTCTTCGAGCCGGGCCTGGCCCCCGGCCTCGGCGCCGTGGATCTGCTCGACCACGCCGCTCTCGTAGGTGGGCCGCTCCACGGCGCGCAGCACGCCGAGCGGCGTGGGCGCCGGCGGCAGCAGCTGGCTGGCGAGGAACGCCAGGGCCGGGCTCGCCGCCGCCTCGTCCCACACCAGGCACTCCTCGGCGGGGTTCGCGGCGTCGATGGTGAACGGCTCGAGCGCCGCGCCGCGCAGGCGGATGCCCTGACGGCGCTCCCTGCCGAAGAGGAGCGGCTTGCCGTGCTCCAGGTAGAGCGCCTGCTGGTCGCGGCTCTCCTTCTCGGTGAGGTAGGCGAACGCCCGGTCGTTGAAGATGTTGCAGTTCTGGTAGATCTCGACGAAGGCGGTGCCGCGGTGGCGGGCGGCGCGGCGCAGCGTCTCCTTGAGGTGGGCCTGGAAGACGTCCACGGTGCGGGCCACGAAGCTGGCGCCGGCGCCGATCGCCAGGGCCAGCGGGTTGAACGGCGCGTCCACCGAGCCGAAGGGGGTCGATTTGGTCCTCTTGCCGGCCTCGCTGGTCGGCGAGTACTGGCCCTTGGTGAGGCCGTAGATGCGGTTGTTGAACATCAGGATCTTGACCCCGACGTTGCGCCGCAGGATGTGGATGAGGTGGTTGCCGCCGATCGACATCGAGTCGCCGTCGCCGGTGGCGATCCACACCTCCAGCTCCGGCCGCGCCAGCTTGAGGCCGGTGGCCACCGCCGGCGCCCGGCCGTGGATGGAGTGGAAGCCGAAGGTGTTCATGTAGTACGGGAAGCGGCTGGAGCAGCCGATCCCCGACACCACCACGAACCGCTCGCGCGGGATCCCCAGCTCGGGAAAGACCTGCTGCACCGCGGCGAGGATCGCGTAGTCGCCGCAGCCCGGGCACCAGCGCACCTCCTGATCGGTACGGAAGTCCTTCGCGGTGAGATGCCCGTTGCCGTTGCCGTCGCTCATGCGAAGTCCACCAGGGCCTCGGCCGCATCGGCGACCTCCTGGGCGCGCAGCGGGAAGCCGCGCACGCGGTTGAAGCCGATCGCGTCGACGAGGAACTGCGCGCGCACCAGCTGCAGCAGCTGGCCGAGGTTCATCTCCGGGATCAGCACCTT
>JASLEW010000175.1 GCA_030150965.1 Thermoanaerobaculia bacterium
CACGAGCTGTGGCTGCACCTGCGGAGCGGCGGCACGGCGCTCTTCGGGCTGCGGGTGACCCGCCATCCGGATTTCGAGAAGGTGCTGGAGCGCGGCGAGCTGCGGCCGGAGCTGGCCGACGTGCTGTGCCGGCTGTCGGAGCCGCGGGCGGGCGAGCTGTTCCTCGATCCGTTCGCCGGCTCCGGCGCCATCCCGCTGGCTCGCGCCACCGGCTTCCCGCGCGGCCTGGTGCTGGCGAGCGATCTCGACGCCGGGAAGGTGGCGGGCCTGCAGCAGCGGGTGGCGCGCCTCGGGCTCAAGAAGCAGGTGGTGGTGCGGCGGATGGACGCGCTGGCGATGGAGCGCTACGCGGACGGCTGCATCGACAAGATCGTGACCGACCCTCCCTGGGGCCAGTTCGAGGAGCTGGCGGGCGCCCCCCTGGACTTCTTCCGCCGCATGCTCGCCGAGTGCCGCCGAGTGCTCAAGCCCGGCGGCATCCTGGTGATGCTGATGGGACGCGACGAGGGCTTCGACGCGCTGGCCGGCGCCACGCCCGGCCTCGACCTGCGCGCCCGCTACGGCGTGCTGATGTCGGGGCGCAAGGCGGCGGTGTACAAGTGGGTGAAGGCGCCGGCGGAGGTCTCCTAGCGCGCTGCGCCATCACCTGGAGAGCTTTCCTGCGCGGTCCGGAGCGGGAGCTTGTTGGCGGCCCGGAGACGGCGTGAGACAACTCTGACAATCGGGCGAGCACCCGACCAGCGGAGGTGGTTGACGTAGCTCCATGGTATCGTCTACGATACCGCGGTGTCGCTTCCGCGGGTCGTCCTCGACACGAATGTGTTGGTCGCGGCCTCGCGGTCGAAGAGAGGGGCATCTGCGAGGCTCCTGTCGCTGATCGGGACGGGTAGTTTCGAGGTGGTGCTCTCTGTGCCGCTCTTTCTGGAATACGAGGCGGTGTTCCTGCGGGACCTTGCACCCGACTCGTCTGAGCGGCAAACCAGAGAGGAAATCCTCGATTACCTTTGCGCGGTTGCCGAGCGGCAGGAGATCTTCTTC
Source organism: Thermoanaerobaculia bacterium (assembly GCA_030150965.1). GTDB lineage: Bacteria > Acidobacteriota > Thermoanaerobaculia > Multivoradales > UBA5704 > JASLEW01. Next base: position 1,039 of record JASLEW010000175.1, read on the forward strand.
TTGTGGCGGCCTCATTTGAGAGATCCGCAGGATGAGATGGTCCTGGAGGCGGCGGTCGCCGGAGGCTGCGGAAGGATTATTTCCTTCAACACGAAGGATTTCGTGGGCGCAGAGCGGTTCGGTGTGGTCGTCCTTACTCCCCGAGAGTTTCTCGAAGAGATAGGAGCAGTATCATGAGCACGATCAGCCTGAGGCTTCCGGACTCCTTGCATGAGCAGATCCGGAAATTGGCGCACGTGGACGGTATTTCTATCAACCAGTTCATCAGCACGGCGGCCGCCGAGAAACTGGCGGCTCTCATGACCGTCGACTACCTGGAGGAGCGTGCAAAGCGCGGGAGTCGGCAGAGGTTCGAGGCTGCTCTAAAACGCCTGCCAGATGTCGAGCCAGTTGATGACGACAAGTTGTAGGCTTGCGTTACGCACGGCGGCCCTAACCACCAAAGGCAGCGCGTTGCACAACGTGCACGCAACCCTATGAGTTCGTCCCTCTTTTTGCCGGGCCTTCAGGAGGGAGGGTGGGTGGTGACAACCAAGCCACCGTAAAGAAGGCTTGATGTTAAGTTAATAAGCACTCGGGTCCCGCGTTCCCCTGCGGGGGTTGGTCAGTGGCTCACCCTCCCGCCTCGATCCGGCGGACCACCTCGGCAAAAGCTGCGATCGGCCCGAGGCGGTCGAGAATCTCGACCACCCTGCCGAGGTCGAGGGTCACATATTCGTGGACCAGCACATTGCGGAATCCCGGGAGGCGCTCAAGCTGGCCCACGAGCTCGGGCGAGAACTCGGGGAACACGGCCAGATTGCGGATCGCCTGCGTGTAGTCCTCGAACCGCAGGCCGCGTCGCGCGCTCAGCTCGCCGGCCAGATCGATGACCAGCTGACAGACGGTCAGCAGCGAGAACAGCACGTCGTTGTGAAGCGAGAGGTCGCGGCGCAGCGATTCGCCGCCGGAAACTCGCGGCCGCAGCTCCTCCAGATGGTCCAGGTGGCGCCGCAGCTCGAGCAGGCGCTCGACCGCCGGGCTCATGACGCGAGGGCTTCGAGCTTGATCCGCCGCATCCGGCTCAGGAAGGGAGCCAGGTCCGCCGCGCGCAGCTGGATGTCGCGGACGAAGGCATGGTCAAGGGCCGCATCGCCGAGGAAGATGCGGCGCCCGGCAGTGACGATGTGGCGGCCCAGCAGCGGAGGGGCGTCGTTGAGGATCACCAGATCGACGCTGTTCTGATGCAGCACCGCGATGAGATGGGAGCCCAAGGTCACCTGGAGATCGTCGCGGCCCTGCCGTGTCGGGTGGAGGTCCCAGCTCAGGAGCAACCCCAGGTCGACGTCGCTTTCGCGGTGCGCCCTGCCGTCGGCATGGCTGCCGAACAAATAGACCGAGCCAATCCCCAGCCGTGGGCGAGTACGAAAGAACTCGGCAACCGCGTCGAGATCTGGCTGGCGCATTGCTTTCTTCTGCCCGAGCGGGAGCCATCCGCGTTTGCGGGACCCGCGGCCTGCGGCTCAACAGGAGCGAGTGTATCCCAGGCTGCTCCTTCCTGGGGTTCGCTTCCAGCCGGCGATCCTCGCCTTCCTGGGCTTCGATCCTCCGCCCGCGCGGGCGTGGCTCGGCTTCGGTCCTGACTCCCTCAGGCGCCCGTCTCTCCGGCCAGCTCGGTGAGCAGGGCGTCGAGCTCGCCCGGCGCGGACGCTTCAGCGGTCCAGGCTTCCGGCGGGCGCCACCCACTCCACCGGCTGGCGCGTGACGGCCGCGATCCGATCGTAGTCGTCGTCGTAGTGAAGCACGGCAAGTCCCGCCGCCTCGGCGGCGGCGGCGATCACGAGGTCGGCCGGCTTTGCTCCGCGATGGAAACCTGCCGCTGCCATTGCTCCCGCGGTCTGGAGAGCGCGCAGCATCACATCGGGCGTGATCGGAGCCTCGGGCAGGGCTCTGCGCTCCTCGATAACGTCGGCGACATCGCGGGCTCGGGAGCCGTAGACGACCTCGAGGTCGATCAGCCTGCAGGTCCACAGCTGGCCTGCCTGCGCCAAGGCTGCCAGCCGTTCCCCGACCAGATCCTGCCGGGCTCGGGCGAGCACCGACGTATCGACGAGGTAGCGCATGGCTCAGCGCACGGCGCGGGGCCGCCGAGCCTCCTCGATCCTCGCCAGGTCGAGCGCCCCGGAGCCTCGCAGGCGCTCGACGTGCCGCATCACCCTCTCGTCATCCACGAGCCGTTGCAGGGCGGTGTTGACGGTCTCCTTGATCGTGCCGCTTCCGGAAATGCTCCGAGCCCGCTCCAGCAGGTCGTCATCGATGTCGACGAGCCGTTTCGCCATGCCGCGAGTATATCCGATCCGCGATCTGGATATACCCTGTTCCTCCGCCCGCGCGGCAGTGGCTTGGCTCGGGGCCCTGAAGCCCTCAGGCGCTCGTCTCTCCGGCCAGCTCGGCGAGCAGCGCGTCGAGCTCGCCGTCGCTCAGCTGTGCCAGCTCCTCCATCTCGGCGTCGCTCAGCTGCGCGAGCTCCTTGGTCTCGGCGTCGCTCAGCTGCGCGAGGTCCTTGGTCTCGGCGTCGCTCAGCTGCGCGAGGTCCTTGGTCTCGGCGTCGTTCAGCGCCTCGGCCAGGTCGAACGCGGCGCCCAACGCCGCCTTTGGGGTCGAGGTGCCCGCGGCGGCGCCTGATGGTTCCGTGGTTGCCAAAGCGGCGGCGGGGGCGCCGGCGGCGGCGGGTTCGGAGCTGCCGGCAGTAGCCGAGCGGCCGGCAGGGCCGGAGCTGCCGGCGTGGCCGGAGCCGGCGGCAGGGCCGGAGCCGCCGGTCGTCGCGGCGCTCTCGGGACGGCCGGCGCCGCGGGCGATTGCCACCGCGGCGGCGAGGTCGGCGAGCACCGTGTGCTCGAAGAGGTCCGCCAGGGTCAGGTCGGCGCCGTGCTCCTGGCGCAGGCGCGAGAGCACCCGGGTGGCGGCCAGGGAGTGGCCGCCGAGCAGGAAGAAGTCGTCGTGGACGCTGAGCGCGTCGCGGCCCAGGACCTGCTGCCAGAGGGCGGCGACCACCTGCTCCTCCGGGGTGCGCGGCGCCACCCGCTCGCCGTGGGCCGGGCCGCCGGCGGCGTGCGCGGTGTCGCGCGCCAGCGCCCGGCGGTCCACCTTGCCGGCGGCGGTCCGCGGCAGCTCCGGGAGGACCGTCCACACCGACGGCACGAGGTGCGGCGGCAGGTGGGCCGCGAGGTGGCGGCGGAGCGCGGCGGGCAGGCCGGGGTCCTCGTCCGCCGCCACGAAGGCCGCGAGGCGCAGGCCGCCCGCGCCGCCGGGCTCCGGCTGGGCGACGACCGCCGCCTCGCGCACCGCCGGGTGGGTGGCGAGGACCGCCTCGGCCTCGCCGGGCTCGACGCGGTAGCCGCGGATCTTCACCTGGCGGTCGAACCGGCCCAGGAAGTCCAGCGCCCCGCCGGGCAGCCAGCGCACCCGGTCGCCGGTGCGGTAGAGGCGGCCCCCGGCGGCGCCGCCGCCGGCCGCGCCGGCGAAGGGGTCGGGGATGAAGCGCGCGGCGGTCAGCGCCGGGCGACCCAGGTAGCCGAGCGCCACGCCGTCGCCGCCGATGAGCAGCTCGCCCGGCACGCCGATCGGCAGCGGCCGCAGGGCGGCATCCACCACATGGGTGCGGGTGTTGCCGATCGGCCGGCCGATGGGCAGCGGCGCGCCGGAGACGGCCGGTGTTGCCGGGGAGTGGCCATGGGTCAGGGAGCAGCCAGGGGAAGGTGCCGTTCCCTGGCCGCCGTCGCCGGCGGCGGTCAGCCGGTGGCAGGCGGCGAAGGTGGTGGTCTCGGTCGGCCCGTAGCCGTCGATCAGGGTCAGCTCCGGATGGGCCGCGAGCACCCGCCGGGCGTGCGCCGGCGACACCGTGTCGCCGCCGGCCAGGAGCTGGCGGAGCGGCGCGAGGCCGTCCAGGTTGCTCTCGGCCATCTGGTGGAAGAGGGCGGCGGTCAGCCAGGCGGTGGTCACCCGGTGGCGGCCGATCACCTCGCCCAGCGACTCCGGCGAGGGGGCCGCGGGCGGATGGAGCACCACGCGGGCGCCGTGCAGCAGCGCCCCCCAGAGCTCGAAGGTCGAGGCGTCGAAGGAGAGCGGCGCCGCGTGCAGGAAGACCTCCTGCGGGCCGAAGCGGGCGTAGCCGGAGTTGTGCACCAGGCGGATGACGTTGCGGTGGGTGACCGGCACGCCCTTGGGCTCGCCGGTCGAGCCCGAGGTGTACATCACGTAGGCCACGTCGTCGCCGGCCGGCCCCTCGCCGCGCGCGGCCGGCGCGGCCGGCGCCGCGTCGCTCTCCGCGTGCCAGGCGCCTGAGAAGGCGCCGCCGGGCAGGCCCAGCACCGGCATCCCGGCCGGCGCCGGCAGGCGCTCCCGCAGGTGCTCCTGGACGGCCAGCAGGCCGGCGCCGCTGTCGGCCAGCATCCAGGCCAGCCGCGCCGGCGGATAGGCCGGGTCGAGCGGCACGTAGGCGGCGCCGGTCTTGAGGATCCCCAGGATGGCGGGCACCAGGACCGGCGAGCGCTCGGCGGCGAGAGCGACGCGCGTGCCGGGGCCGGCGCCCAGGGCGCTCAGCTCGTCGGCCAGGCTGCCGGCCCAGGCATCGACGACGGCGTAGCTCAGGACGCTCCCGGGGCCGTCGCCGCAGACCACGGCCGGGGCGGCCGGCGTCCGCGCCGCCCACCCGGCGACCAGCGCCGGGATCGAGGCGGCGCCGGGGTAGTCGCCCGCGGTGTCGTTCCAGTCCTGGAGCACCTGGGCGCGCTCGGCGGCGGCGAGCAGCGGCAGCTCGGCGAGGGCGAGGCCCGGCTCCGCCAGGGCGCCGGCGAGGAGGGTCTGGAGGTGCGCCGCCATGCGCTTGACGGTGGCCGGATCGAACAGGTCGGTGTTGTGCTCCCAGTGCAGCAGGGCGCGCCGGTCCTGGTCCGCCACCGGCTGGCCGATCCGCTGCTCGGCGCGCGGCACCACGATGACGTTCATGTCCATCTTGGCGGTGTGGTTGCTGCGCACCCTGGCGTGGGTGTCGAGGCCGCCAATGCGCACGTCGGGCACCGGCGCGTCGTGGAAGTTGAACAGGATCTGGAAGAGCGGGTTGCGGCCCGGCCGCCGCTCGACCCGCAGCTCCTGCACCAGGCGCTCGAAGGGCGTGTCCTGGTGGGCCCAGGTCTCGAGCGCCAGGCCGCGGGCGCGGCCGAGCAGGGTGCGGAACGACGGCGCCCCCGCCAGGTCGGCGCGCAGCGGCAGGGTGTTGACCACCATGCCGAGCATGCCCTCGATCTCGCGCGCGCGCCGGTTGGCGTTGGCGGTGCCGATGAGCACGTCCTCCTCGCCGGTGTAGCGGTGGAGCAGCGCCAGGAAGCCGGCGAGCATGGTCATGTAGAGGGTGAAGCCCTCGCGCCGGGCGAAGCGGCGCAGCGCGGCGTAGAGGTCGGCATCGATGTCCAGCAGCTGCACCTCGCCGCGGAAGGAGCCCTTGGCCGGCCGCGGCCGGTCGGTGGCCAGCTCCAGCGGCCTTGGCGCGCCGGCGAGCTTCCCCTTCCAGAAGGCGAGCAGGCGCTCCATGACCGGCCCCTCCATCCACTCGCGCTGCCAGGCGGCGAAGTCGGCGTACTGCACCGGCGGCTCGGGCAGCGGCGAGGCCGCGCCGCGGGAGAAGGCCTCGTAGAGCGCCTTGATCTCGCGCAGCAGCACGCCGAGCGACCAGCCGTCGTGGACGAAGTGATGCTCGACCTGCACCAGGAGGTGGTCGTCGGCGGCCAGGCGCAGCAGGCGCCAGCGGATGAGCGGCCCGCGCTCGAGGACGAACGGGATGCCGATCAGCTCCTCGACCAGGCGCTCGGCGAGGGCCGGCCGCAGCGCCGCGGGCAGGGCGGCGAGGTCCACCATCGGCAGGCGGAAGGGGGTGACCGGATGGACCACCTGTGCCGGGCGGCCGTCGACCAGCGGGAAGCTGGTGCGCAGCACCTCGTGGCGGCGCACCACCTCGCCCAGGGTGCGCTCCAGGACCGCCACGCCGAGGGCGCCGCGCAGCCGGATGGTGACCTGGAAGTTGTAAGCCAGGTTGCCGCCCGCCTGCAGCTGGTCGAGCACCCAGACGCGCTCCTGGGCATAGGAGAGCGGCAGCGGCCGGCCGTCGCGCGGCACGCGGACGATCGGCGGCAGCTGCGGCAGCTGGGCCGCCGCCGGCGCGGCCTCGCCGGGCCGCTCGATGAGCGCCGCGAGCTCCGCCACCGTCGGGCGGTGGAAGAGCTCGACCAGCGGCACCTCGACGCCCACCGCCTGGCGCAGGCGCGACAGCACCTGGGCCACCAGCAGGGAGTGGCCGCCCAGGGCGAAGAAGTTGTCGTCCAGGCCGACGCTCTCGACCTGGAACAGCTCGCTCCAGATGCCCGCCACCAGCTCCTCGACCGGGGTGCGCGGCGCCCGGCGGGCGGGGCGCTCCGCGGCCGGCGCCTCCGGCGGCGGCAGGCGGGAGAGGGCGCGGCGGTCCACCTTGCCGCTGGCGGTGAGCGGCAGCGCCTCCAGGGTGGCGAAGGCGGCCGGGATCATGTGCTCGGGGAGGCGCGCGGCGAGGCCGGCGCGCAGCACGGCCGGGGAAACCTCGGCCGGCGTCCGGGGCACCACGAAGGCCACCAGGCGCCTGGTTGCGGCGTCGCCGCCGCTCAGCACCACGGCGGCGTCGCGCACCCCGGGGAGGGCGCGCAGCGCCGCCTCGATCTCTCCCGGCTCGATGCGGAAGCCGCGCACCTTGACCTGGCCGTCGGCGCGGCCGCGGAAGACCAGGCTGCCGCCGGGGAGCTGCCGGCCGAGGTCGCCGGTGCGGTAGAGCCGCGCCCCGGCGCCGCCGCTCTCCGCGGTGGCGAACGGGTCGGGACGGAAGCGGTCGGCGGTCAGCTCCGGGCGGCCGAGATAGCCGCGCGCCAGGCCGGCGCCGCCCAGCCACAGCTCGCCGTCGAGCCCGGCCGGCAAAGGCTCCAGGTCGAGCCCCAGCACGTGGGCGCAGGCGTTGGCGGCGGGGCGGCCGATCGGCACCCGGCCGCCGGTACCCTCCCGGTCCGGCCGCGGCGGCGGCGTCAGTTCGTGCTGCGTGGCGACCACCGTGGCCTCGGTCGGGCCGTAGGTGTTGAGCAGGCGCGAGCGGGCGCCGGCGCGGGCGCGCCAGGCGGCGACCGCCGGCCCGCGGGCCTCCTCGCCGCCGATGATCGTCAGCCGCACGGCGGCCGGCAGCGGCAGGCCGTGGCGGTCGAGGTCGGCGCTCAGCTCGTGCCACCAGGCGGTGGGCAGGTCGAGGACGGTCACCTGGCGCCGCTCGGCATCGGCGAGGAAGCCCTGGAAGGTGCCGGCCATGGCGGCGCCGCGCAGCACCAGGGTGGCGCCGCCCGCCAGGCAGGGGTAGATCTCCTCGGCGCTGGCGTCGAAGCTGACCGAGGCGAACTGCAGCACGCGGTCGCCGGGGCCGACGCCGAGCGGCGCGGCGCCGTCGGTCACGAAGCTCGCCAGGGCGCCGTGCGAGACCACCACCCCCTTGGGCGTGCCGGTCGAGCCCGAGGTGTAGATGACGTAGGCCGCGGCGGCGGGGTGGGCCGGGCCGGACGCCGCCGTGGGCGCGATGGCCGAAGCCGCAGCGGTGGGCGCGATGGCCGAAGCCGCCGCCGGCCTGCGCGCGGCTGTGGCGCTCGCTTCCTCCGCACCGGGGAGGTCGCCGGCGCTTCCCGCCCCGGCGCCCAGGGGGTCGCCGGTGTCGCTGGCTGCGGCGGCTTCGGAGCCATGCTCCCTTCCGGCGTCTCCGTCGGCCCCGAGGGCCTGCGGCGCCGTGCCGCGGGCCTCCCTCTCCCCTCCGTCGAGGCACAGGATGCCCGGCGTCGCGGAGGCGGGCGGCTCGCCGGCCGGCGGCTGCCGCTGCCCGCCGGCGGCCGGCTCCCTGCCGCGGAAGGAGCGCTCGGCGATGGCGGCCGTGGTCATCACCAGGCGGGCGCCCGAGTCGGCGGTCATGAAGGCCAGGCGCTCGGGCGGATAGGCCGGGTCGAGCGGGAGGTAGCCGGCGCCAGCCTTCCAGACCGCGAGCAGGCTCGCCACCAGGTCGAGCGAGCGCTCCAGGCAGACGCCGACCAGGTCGTCGGTGCGCACGCCGCGGCGGCGCAGCGTGGCGGCGAGGCGGTCGCTGCGCGCGGCGAGCGCGGCGTAGCTCAGCAGCCCGGCGGTATCGTCGTCCACGGCGACGGCGTCGGGACGGGCCGCGGCCTGCGCGGTGAAGCGGTGGAGCACCGCGGCCGGCACGTCGTCGCGCCCGGCCCGAGGTCCGCTGCTCGCGGCGCCGCGGCCGGCGGCGAGGACCTCGCGGCGCTCGGCGTCGTCGAGGAGGGATAGCTCGTCGAGGCGGGCCCCGGCCCGGCTGACCGCGGCGGCTAGGAGGTTCCGGGCGAGCGCGAGCAGGCGCCGTGGAGCGCCCGCCTCGAAGCGCTCGCGGTGGCAGGAGATGCCGAGCGTGATCTCGTCGCCGAGCGGCTTGACGTAGAGCACCAGGGGATAGTGGGTGGCCTCGCGCGCGTAGGCGACGCTCACCGCCAGGCGGCCGGCGCCATCCTCGCCGGCCTCAGGGGCGGCGCCGGGCGGGTCGCCGGGGAAGTTCTGGAAGACCAGGAGGCTCCTGAACAGCTGCCGCTCGCGCGGCAGGCCGGCCCAGGCGTGGATCTGCTCCAGGGCGGTGTGCTCGAAGCGGCGGTGCTCGGCCTGTCGCTCCTGGAGGGCGGCGAGCCAGGCCGCGAGCTCCTGCGGCGGCTCGATCCGCGCCCGCACCGGCAGGGTGTTGATGAACAGGCCGACCATCTCCTCGACCCCCGGCAGCTCCGCCGGCCGCCCGGAGACGACGCTGCCGAAGACCACCTCGTCGCGCCCGGCGGCGCGGGCGAGGAGGAGGGCCCAGATCCCCTGGAAGAGGGTGTTGGCGGTCAGCCGGTGGCGGCGGGCGAGGGCGGTCAGCCCGCGGGACACGTCGGCGGGCAGGATGGCCACCTCCGTGACCGTGGCCCAGCTGCCGGCGTCGTCCGCGGTCCGCGGGCTCGCCGCCGCGGCGCTCGCCTGGCTCGCCGCGCCCGCCGCAGGCCGGTCGATGACGGGGTCGTTCGCCAGGTGTGGCTCGCGGGGCAGATCGCTTGCCGGGTCCGGCTCGCGGGTGGCGCCGGGCTCGATCTCGAAGGGGAGCGGGGCCTCCTCCGGCAGGCCGGCGAGGGCCTGGCGCCAGTGCTCCTCGGCGGCTGCCTGGTCCTGACGGGCGAGCCAGGCGATGTAGGCGGCGAAGGGCGGCGCCGGCGCCAGCGCCGGCGCGGCCCCGGCGAGCAGCGCGGCATAGTGGGCGCGCACCTCGGCCAGCACCAGGGCGAGCGACCAGCCGTCGAGGATCAGGTGGTGGAAGCTCCAGAGGAACCGCGCCTCGCCGCCGTCCCAGTGGATGTAGGTGGCGCGCAGCAGCGGCGCCTGGTCGAGCGCGAAGCCGCGCGCGTGGTCCTGGCGCAGCAGCTCGTCGAGCCGGCCCTGGCGCTCGGCCGCCGGCACGCCGCGCCAGTCGAGCTCCTGCCAGGGCAGCTCGGCCTCCCGCCGCACCACCTGCAACGGCCGCGGCCGGCGCTCCCAGGTGAACTGGCTGCGCAGCGCCGGATGGCGGGCGATCACCCGCCGCCAGGACTCGCGCCACAGGCCGGCGTCCAGCCGCCCCCTGAGGCTCAGCACCATCTGGTCGGAGTAGAAGCGGGTGGGATCGCCGGAGAGCAGCACGACCATCAGCAGGCCCTGCTGCGCCGGCGACAGCGGGTAGATGTCGGCGACGTTGCGCTGGCCGCTCATCGCGAGGCCACCTCGCGGCCCGGCCCGCCCACCTCGGCCAGCTCACCGACCTCGCCGATCCCACCGGCCTCGACGATTCCACCGATAGCGCCGATCCCATCGATCGCGCCGCTCCCACCGATCGTGCCGCTCCCACCGATCGCGGCGCTCCCACCGATCTCGGTCATCTCGCTCATCTCGCTCATCTCGCTCAGCTCGGCCATCAGCTCCTCCAACTCGGCGGGGCTCAGCCCGGCCAGCGGGAACTCGCCCGCGGCGGCCGCCGCGGCCGCC
>JASLEW010000219.1 GCA_030150965.1 Thermoanaerobaculia bacterium
CGCGGCCGCGGCCGCGGCCGCGGGCGGGAGGCCGCGATGAGGCGCGCGCTCCTCCTTGCCGGCGGCACGGTGCTGGCCCTGGCGGTCCCGGCGGTCCCGGCGGTCCCGGCGGCAAACCCGGGCGGCGGCGGGCCGGGCGCGTCCGGCGCGCCCTCCGGCGTCCACTTCACCGATGTGACGAAGGCGGCGGGCCTGCACTTCGTCCACAACAGCGGGCGGGCCGGCAGGAAGCTCCTGCCCGAGACGCTGGGGCCGGGCTGCGCCTTCTTCGACGCCGACGGCGACGGCTGGCCGGACATCCTCCTGGTCAACGGGCGCGACTGGTCGCCCAGGCCCGGCGGCCACCGGTCGCTGCCGGCCCTCTACCTGAACAATCACGACGGCACCTTCCGCGACGCCACCGCCGGCAGCGGCCTCGACGTCGAGATGTACGGCATGGGCGTGGCGGTGGGCGACTACGACAACGACGGGCGCGAGGACCTCTACATCACCGCGCTCGACGGCGACCACCTGTTCCACAACGAGGGCGGCGGCCGCTTCCGCGACGTGACCCAGGCGGCCGGCATCCACAACGCCGGCTTCGGCACCAGCGCGGCCTGGCTCGACTACGACCGCGACGGCAAGCTCGACCTGTTCGTCGCCAACTACGTGCAGTGGAGCCCCGACAAGGACCTGTGGTGCTCGCTCGACGGCGTGGCCAAGTCCTACTGCACGCCGGAGTCGTACAGGGGGCTGCCGTCGAAGCTCTACCACAACCTGGGCAACGGCCGCTTCGCGGACGTGAGCCACCGCGCCGGCATCGACGACCCGACCAGCAAGTCGCTGGGGGTGACCGTGCTCGACTACAACGGCGACGGCTGGCCCGACATCTTCGTCGCCAACGACACGCAGCCCAACAAGCTCTACCGCAACAAGGGCGACGGCACCTTCGTCGACGAGGGGCTGGAGGCGGGGGTGGCGTATGCCGAGGACGGCGTGGCGCGCGGCGCGATGGGGGTGGACAGCGCCGACTACGACCGCTCGGGCCGGCCGCACCTGCTGGTGGGCAACTTCTCCAACCAGATGCTCGGGCTCTACCACAACGAGGGCAACGGCGTCTTCGTGGACCGGGCGCCCGCCTCGGCGGTGGGCCAGGCGAGCCTGCTGACGCTCACCTTCGGCGTCTTCTTCTTCGATTACGACCTCGACGGGCAGATCGACATCTTCGCCGCCAACGGTCACATCGAGGAGGAGATCGGACGGGTGCAGCCGAAGGTCTCCTACCGCGAGCCGCCGCTTTTGCTGCGCAACCTGGGCGGCGGGCGGTTCGAGCCGGTGACGGCGCGGATGGGCGCCGACTTCAACCGGCCGGTGGTGGCGCGCGGCGCGGCGTATGCCGACATCGACAACGACGGCGACCTCGACCTGCTGATCACCACCAATCACGGTCCCGCCTACCTGTACCGCAACGACGGCGGCAACCGCAACCACTGGCTGCGGGTGCGCACCGTGGGCACGCGCTCGAACCGCGACGGCATCGGCGCGGTGGTGCGGGTGGCGAGCGCCGCGGGCAGGCAGTGGAGCATGGTGCGCAGCGGCTCCTCGTACTGCTCGCAGAGCGAGCTGGTGCAGACCTTCGGCCTGGGCCGCGACACCGCGGTCGAGAGCCTGGAGGTGGACTGGCCGAGCGGCGCCAAGCAGCGGCTGGGCAGGGTCGCGGCCGATCAGACGGTGACGGTGGAGGAGGGCCGGGGCATCGTCGCGCGCCGAGCCCCGGGGCGGTGAGCCCGGTGCTGCCGGACGACCCGCGCGAGCGGCCACCCGGCGCGCTCTCCGGGCACGTCATCGTCTGCGGCATGGGGGACGTCGGTTACCGGGTGGTCGAGCTGCTCCACCGCCTGGGCGAGACCGTCCGGGTGGTGACCCAGCAGGTGCGCCAGGAGCGGCGGCAGGCCGCCGAGGCGCGCGGCATCCGCGTGCTGGTCGGCGACGCGCGCTCGGAGGAGCATCTCGTGGAGCTGGGGCTCGCCGATGCCAGGGCGCTCCTGGCCGCGACCGACAACGACCTGGCCAACATCGAGATCGCGCTCGATGCCCGGCGCCGCCGGCCCGACCTGCCGATCGTGCTGCGCCTCTTCGACCAGGAGCTGGCCCGCCAGCTCGAGCCGGTGCTGGAGGTGCGGCGGGCGCTCAACATGTCGGCGCTGGCGGCGCCGAGCTTCGCCGCCGCCGCCCTCGGCGACGCCATCCTGGTGAGCTTCCCGCTCGGCGGTGAGCCGTTCGTCATCGGCCGCCACGCGCTCGCCGGCGGACCGCTGGCCGGCTGTGATTCGGTGCATGGCCTGGTCCAGCGCCACCGCTTCCTCACCCTGCTGCGCGAGCACGCCGCGGGCGCCAGCGCCCTGCCCGCCGCCGGCGAGGCGGTGCTGGCGGAGGACCGCCTGACGCTGCTCGGCCGCAAGGCGGATTGGGACCGCCTCTTCGGCGGCGGCGACAGCCGCCTGCCCAGGCCGCAGCGGGTGCCGTGGCGCATCCGCTGCCGGCGGAGCGCGGCGCGCGCCGCCGCCGCCTGGCGGTCCGAGCCGCTGCTGCTGCGCCTGGTGCTCGCCGGGCTCGCCGTGCTGATCCCCGCCACGGCGCTGTTCTTCCATCTCGGCATGGGGCTGACGCTGGCCGACGCCGTCTACTTCACCGTCACCAACCTCTACGGCTCGATCGGCCTGCCCCACACCTCGCCGCTGGTCAGGCTCTACGAGCTGCTGCTCCTGGTGCTCGGCTCGATGAGCGTCGCCACGCTCTACTCGCTCTTCACCGCGCATCTGGTGGGCTCGCGGCTGCGCCGCATCCTGGGCGGGCAGCCGATGCCGCGCGGCGGGCACGTGATCGTGGTGGGCATGGGGAGGGTCGGCTTCCGCATCCTGCTGGAGCTGATCGCCGTGGGCGTGCCGGTGGTGGCGGTCGACGCCGATCCGGCGGCGCGGCTGCTGCCCAGCGCCCGCACGGCGGCGCCGGTGGTGACCGGCGACGCGCGCGCCGGCGAGATCCTCTCTCAGGCCCGGCTGGACTTGGCCCGCGCCGTGGTGGCCGCCACCAGCGACGACGCGGTCAACCTGAGCATCAGCCTCAGCGCCAAGCGGGCCAACCCCGGCGTGCGCACCGTGTCGCGCCTGTTCGACGCCGAGTTCGCGCGCAAGGTGGAGAGCGTGCTGGGGGTCGATGCGGCGCTCAGCGCGTCGCGCATCGCCGCGCCCACCTTCGCGGCCTCGATCCTTGCGCCGCACGTGGCGAAGGCGGTGATCGTGCAGGACCGGCTGCTGGTGCTCCTGGAGCGCCGGGCGGGAGCCGAGTGGGCGGGCCTCACCCCCGCGGCGCTTCGCGCCGGCCAGGGGATCCACGTGCTGATGCGCGGCGGGACGCTGGCCGGCCAGGCCGCCGGCGAGGCCGAGGTGGACGGCCGGCCGCTGGCCGCCGACGAGGAGCTGCTGGCGGTCTTTTCCCGCGACCTCGCGCCGTCCTGGCTGGAGCAGCCACCCGGCGCCCCGGGCCTTCGGCGATGATGGCCCGAGCAGGCCCGGATCCTCCCGCGGCGCGCGCCGGAGGCCACCGGGGCGGCTTCTCGCGCGGCGGCGGAAACCTAGCTCCGGCTGGCGCGTACCTGGAGGCGGGACGAGGGACCGGACGAGGGCCTGGCACCTGGCGACGGCCGCCGGGCCGCCGGCCGGGGCAAGGAGGCAGGAGATGTTGCGCGACCTGATCCAGGCCTGGCGCGCGCTGCGCCGGAGCAAGGGGTATGCGGTGGCGGCGGTGGCGACGCTGGCGCTCGGCCTGGGCGCCAACGCCGCGATCTTCAGCGCCGTCCTCGGGGTGCTGCTGCGCCCGCTGCCGCTGCCGGCGCCGGAGCGCCTGGTGTGGGTGGGGCACTCCCACCGCGAGCGCGGCATCGTCGCCGCCTTCTCGCCGCAGGACTTCGACGACCTGGCCCGCGCCACTGCCGGAGGCAGCGGCGCCGGCGGCGTGTTCTCCCGCCTCGCCGACTACAACTTCTACCCGCGCCTTTCCGGCATGAACCTGACCGGCGCCGGCGAGCCGCTGCGGGTGCCGGTGGCGAGCGTCTCGGGCAGCTACTTCCAGACCCTGGGCGCCACCGCCGAGCTGGGCCGGGCGCTGCTGCCGGCCGACGACGCCCCCGCCGGCAACCACGTCGTGGTGCTCAGCCATGCGCTCTGGCGCAGCCGCTTCGCCCACGACCCGCGGGCGGTGGGACGGCGGGTGACCCTGGACGGCGAGCCGTTCGTCGTCGCCGGCGTGATGCCCGCCGGCTTCGAGCTGCCCGAGCGCGCGGTGGGGATCTGGGCGCCGCTGTCGCTGATCGGCGACGACAAGGTGCCGCACCGCCGGGAGGTGCGCTGGCTGGCGGTGGTGGGGCGCCTGGCGCCCGGGGTGACGGCGGACGCCGCCGCGGCGCGCGTCGGCACCGTGCTGGCCGGCCTGGAGCGCCAGTTCCCGGGCAGCAACGAGGGCTGGGGCCGGGCGGCGCTGCGCCCGCTCCAGGAGGTGGTGGTCGGCGACGTGCGCCCGCTTCTGGTGGTGCTGGCGGCGGCGGTCGGGGCGGTGCTGCTGATCGTCTGCGTGAACCTGGCGAACCTCACCCTGGCGCGGGCGGCCGGGCGCGGGCGCGAGCTGGCGATCCGCGCCGCGATCGGCGCCACGCCGGGGCGCCTCACCCGCCAGCTGCTCGCCGAGAGCCTGGTGCTGGCGCTGGCCGGCGGCGCGGCCGGCCTGGTGCTGGCGCGCTGGGGCGTGGCGGCGCTGCGGGTGGCCGCCGCCGACTACCTGCCGCGCGCCGGCGCGCTGCGTCTCGACGGCGTGGTGGTGATCTTCACCCTGGCCCTGGCGGTGGCCGCGGGCCTCGGCTTCGGCCTGGCGCCGGCGCTGTCGGCGGCCGGCGCCGGACTGCGCGAGGAGCTGCAGAGCTTCGCCGGCAGCGGCGGGCGCGGCGGGCAGGGCGGCGGCGGGGCGCGCCGGCTGGGGGCCGGCGGCCTGGTGCTGCTGGAGACCGCCCTGGCCACCGCCCTTCTGCTCGCCGCGTGCCTGCTGCTGCGCAGCTTCTGGCGGCTGCTGCACGTGGACCCGGGATTCCGCAGCGCGGGGGTGCTGAGCCTCAGCATCACCATGCCCGACGCCCAGGTGGCGGGCGCCGACAACGGCTCGCGCTACACCGGCGCCATCCTGCGGCGGCTGCGCGAGCTGCCGGGCGTGGTGGCGGCCGGGGCGAGCCACACCATGCCGCTGACCGGCGGCGGCGAGTACTACCCGCTGGAGGTGGCGGCGGACGCGGCGGATGCGGCGGGCGCGGCGGACGGCGCCTCCGGGAGCGCCGGGGCGCCGGGAGCCGGCGCGGCGCCCGCCAAGGGGGTGCCCGGCAGGGGTGGTCCGGCCGCCGGGGCGCCGCGGGAGGTGACGCCCGCGGCGGGTGTGTTCCTCGTCTCCTCCGGCTACTTCCGCGCGCTCGGCGTGCCGATCGTCGCCGGCCGGGATCTCGACCGCCGGGACGACGACGGCACGGCGCCGCCGGCGCTGATCGTCAACCGGGCGCTGGCCAAGCAGCTGTGGCCGCATGGCGGCGCGGTGGGCCGGCACGTGCGGGTGATGGGCCAGGATCTGGAGATCGCCGGCGTGGTGGCGGACGTGCACAACGAGGGGCTGTCCAGGCCCGCCGCGCCGGCGGCCTACGGCCCGTCGTTCCTCTTCCCGCGCTCGACGCTGAAGCTCCTGGTGCGCTGCGCCGGCTCGCCGCTCGCGGCGGTGGGCGCGGCGCGGCGCGCGGTCGCCGAGGTGGACCCCGGCCTGCCGGTCTCCGAGATCGCCCCGCTCGACGACGTGGTGGCGTCGAGCCTCGCCCGGCCGCGCCTGCTGAGCTGGCTGGTGGGCGCCTTCGGCGCGCTGGCGGCGCTGCTCGCGGCGCTCGGCACCTACGGCGTGATCGCCCACGGCGTGCGCAGGCGCACCCGCGAGATCGGGGTGCGCATGGCCCTCGGGGCCGACCGCTCCGAGGTCGTCAGGCTGGTGGTGCGGCAGGGCCTCGTCCTGGCCCTGGCCGGTCTGGCCTGCGGCCTGGCGGCCGGGCTCGCCGGCGCGCCGCTCCTCGCCAGGCTGCTGTTCGAGGTGCAGCCGGCCGATCCGCTGAGCTTCGCCGCCGCCGGCCTGCTCGTCCTCGGCGCCGCGCTCGCCGCCTCCTACCTGCCGGCCCGCGAGGCGGCGGGGGTGGATCCGCTGGTGGCGATCCGCGCCGACTGAGCGCCGCCGCCGGCGCCGGCCGGGGTGGCGCGCGCGCGCCACGGCACTGTAGAATCCGCCGATGCGCCGGTGCGGGCGCTGTCATCGGCGGCAGACCCCCTACCCACGAACTGGAGATCGATCTTGGTTCAAGTCACCCAACTGCGGCAAGGCATGTGCATCCTGTTCGAGGGGGATGTCTGCCGCATCATGAGCCTGCAGCACGTCACCCCGGGCAACCTGCGCGGCTTCGTGCAGATCCGCATGCGCAACCTGCGCAGCGGCAACAGCTTCGAGCGGCGCTTCTCGTCCACCGACAAGGTGGACCGGGCGATCCTGGACACCGAGCAGATGGAATACCTCTACTCGGATGCCTCGGGCCACCACTTCATGAACCAGGAGAGCTACGAGCAGATCACGCTCAACGACGAGACGCTCGGCGACACCATGCTCTACCTGCTGCCCAATACCGTCATCCAGGTCGATTTCTACGAGGAGACGCCGGTGGGCATCGAGCTGCCCAACACTGTCACCCTGGAGGTGGTGGACACCGAGCCGAGCCTCAAGGGCGCCACCGCCAGCGCCTCCTACAAGCCGGCGAAGATGGAGACCGGCTTGGTGGTGCAGGTGCCGCCGTTCATCGAGATCGGCACCAAGATCCAGATCGACACCCGCGAGAACAAGTACCTGAGCCGGGCCTGAGCCGGCCGAGGCTGGGCGGCCGGCGCCCCGGGCCGGCGGTGGAGAGGCGTTGACTCCCAGGGCACGGGACACGGGGCACGAGGCGGTTCCGGCCGGCGTCGAGCCGCGGCAGGAGCACGGCCAGAGCTTCCTGGTCACGCGCGAGGTGCTGCTGCGCTCCTGCGAGTATGCCGAGCTGACGCGGGAGGACGCGGTGCTGGAGGTCGGGCCGGGGATCGGCAACCTCACCGCGCTGCTGTGCGAGCGCGCCGGGTCGGTCGCCGCCATCGAGATCGATCGCCAGTTCGAGCCGGTGCTGGCGCGGCTCCAGGCGGTCCATCCGAACCTGCGGCTGCTGTGGGGCGATGCCCTGGAGGTGCCGTTCCCGCCGTTCACCAAGCTCGTCGCCAACCTGCCGTACAAGCCGGCGCTGCCGCTGCTGATGAAGCTGCTCGATCACGACTTCACGCTGGCGGTGGTGGTCGTCCAGCAGCGCCTGGCGCGGCGCCTGGCGGCGCGGCCGGGCCAGGAGGGCTACAGCCGGATCAGCGTCACCGTGCAGCGAGTCGCCAGCCTGCGCATCCTGGAGGTGGTGAAGCCGCACCACTTCGTGCCGGCGCCGCAGGTGGACAGCGCGATGCTGCGGCTGCGCCGGATCCGGCCGCGCTTCGCGGTGCCGTCGGCGGAGGAGCTCCGGCGTCTGCTCGACTTCCTGTTCCTGTGGCGCGAGCGGCCGGTGGCC